>DATNOW010000180.1:0-7236 GCA_036703515.1 Chroococcidiopsis sp. | reverse complement strand
CTGACTTTGATTTTAGGAGCGGCCGGCGAGAGTAGTTTGCTGCAAGTTTAACAATGCGTCTCTGCGCGTCATCGACACCTTGAGTCGGAGGGCGCGATAGCGGCGGGCAACCGATTGCCCAACCTTTCGTGCGGCTTTTTCAACAATCATCCGCTGCGGATATTCAATTGCCCGATGGGCATCAAAATAGGCCGCTGCACGATCGGGACGTGATAGTCCCTGTTTGATGCGATCGCGTTCGATATTGTCTTTGAAAATGGGAAACCGATCGTGCTTATCAAACTGCATCGACAGACCGGCGATCGCAGCGGCCAAGCCCATCACATTGCCCTCGCCATCGTGGATTCCCTGCAGTTCAAAATGTTGGGAAAGGGCGCTCCAAGCCTCTAAAAACGCTAGTTCTGCCCCTGCCTGGCGGCGTACGGTAAACATGAATTCATGCAGCCAAGACACCTTCATCAAGTTGAGATTGAGTCGGCTGGCCACTTCTTGAATCACGGGCAGGGCGGCTCGCACCCGAGGCGTCGTGTTGTGTTTGAGGATGTTGCAGCCATGTCTAGCAGTCAACCCAGGTGCCCAGTCGAGGTCAGGCGGCACCGGCCCTAAAACGCGCACATCGGAATCAAGAAAGGTACAAACTTCAAACCGGCTGAGCGCCTGCTCAACCACAAACAGTTTGTCGTGATAGCCTTTAACGCTCTGCAGTCGATGGGCGATCGCAATCACATTAGGAAAGTGGCGAAAGGCAGAAACCCGATTGGTCAATATTAATAGGGGTATCGTGGGGGCATGGGTTTGCAGATCGCTCGCTAGCATAACGGCATGGCGGCGATAGCGATTACCCACGGCTAACGTGCAAAAGCAAGCATTACTGGAGGTCTGGGGGTATTGCATGAACGCCAATCCTTAGCAGAAATTTTGACAGACACCGTGTATCCGGTGGTCAATACGGCTAACGTAGCGCACTGCGCTTCCAAGCATAGGACGTCGCTTGCTATGGATAAGTTTCTCCGAGCGCGACAGATCTCAAGAAAACCATACACCGTTTTTGCTCGGGCGAATTTTTCCTCGGGCGGATTTTGCCTGAAGCGTATTTTGGCTCAAGCGTATCTTGTCTCAGGCTGCACGAGAGGCTCTAGGTTAGCGCACGCTAGAGGATACCGGGCGCACCTGCAACCAGTCTTGCCCCAGCCGAATGGTCACATCTGAGCGCAGATCGCCCGTGCTTTCTACTCGCACTTCGCCCACGCCCAAGGCGTCACGAATGGCCTCGGCGCTGCGGCGATCGCCATGCTGAGCAATAATCTGCGTCGTGGTCAGGGGGTCATTCCACGGCGCATCGTCGTAGGTATAGCCAAACCCTGCATCATTGAGTAGCTCAATCGCATAGTCGACGGCTTTGTCTTTGCCAGTGCTGTTTTGGATAGCAATATTAATCCGCGAAAACGGATTGGCCTCGGTTCCATCGCTATCTGCGGTCGCGGCTGCCTCTTCAATGGTGCTATCTGCGGTCTCGCTAGCCACATCAAAATATTGGGACATCAGGTCATCGATTTCGTCGCGATCGGGCAACCAGTAGCTCAGGTCGAATTGACCGGGACGGCTAAAGTCACCGGGCAACATCAGCATCTGCACATCAGAGCGATCGGCATGGGACGCAAACCCAGCCAGCGCCAGCAGTTCCTCGATGCTCAAATTGGTGTCTACATTATCTTGAACCACCGACATGATCTGGGGTATGCGCGCCAGCGTCCCCGGAGTCAGCGTCTGCTCAACCATCGCCCGCATAAACGTCTGCTGCCGCTGCACCCGGCCAATATCGCCGTTGCGGTCGTAGCGGAAGCGTAAAAACTGTAGCGCTTGCTCGCCATTGAGGTGCTGTTCACCCTGCTTTAGATCAATATAAAGATGCTGGGTGTCGTCTTTGTAGCGCATATCTTGCGGAACATAGACCGTGACGCCACCGAGCGCGTCAATCAGCTTGCCCACCCCCTGCACGTTGATGCGAATGTAGCGATCGATCGGCACCTCACCCAATAAATCGCTCACCGTCGTGGCGGCCAGCGCTGGGCCACCGTAGGCATTCGCTGCATTGAGCTTGGTTTGCCCCAGCCCTTCGATGCGTGTCCGCGTGTCGCGAGGAATTGATAGCACCACCAGTTGCCCGGTGCTGGGGTTAAACCGCAGCAGCAGCATGGCATCCGATAAGCCGTCAAAGGAATCAACCACCGGATCGTAGCTGAGGTTTTTAAGTTCTTCTGGGGCATCGTTCACTTCAGAGGCCAGCACCTTGATGCCCAAAACCAAAATGTTCACCGGGCGCGTCAGCTGGGGAAGCCGAAAGTCTTGCCCTTGGGAAATTGGTTCACCGTTATTAAACACGCGCTGTTCATCGGGTGAAAGCTGTTTGTGCAGCAGGGGAGTGCTGGCGATCGCCACGGCGAGTAAAGCTCCAGCCGTCGCCGACGTCACCGCTATGCCCATCAGCCCCAAGAACGCACGCAACCCACGGCGTTTCTTTGCTGGTTTGGGTGGCTGGGTCGATCGCAGAGACGGCGAAACAAAAACCTTGACTTTGGGGTTAGACACTAACTTACTCAACACGCTAAATGATGTTCTGGGGATGCAGCCGTGCCGGATGGTGTGGCATTCCAAACGGTGCAATGCCCGAATTGCTCTGGCCCGCATCCTGGCTCCACACGCTAGATGTGGCATGGAGCGAGCAATAAGCACCAATATTAATCAAGAACGAGCGTTTTGCAAATCAAATTGCACCGTTTGCAAAGGTTTTGGCCGATCGATGGCGGGTTTAACCCAGCCAATGGCTAGGAAGCGTAGATGCAACAAACAATCCTTACCGCGATCGCCCCTTGCGCTGACGTGGGCGATCGCCCAGCGCCCCTAACCTCGGGAGCTGTAACGATTTTCGTTGCCACAGACGCACCATCAGCCAAATGTTAACCAAAAAATAGCCAGAGGTGAGCAAACTGCTCAAAATTAATAGCGGTAGTGCAGAGGTGCCGCCCGACTGCGCGCCGGCCCCCAACAAAATGTACCCAAATATCCAGCCCAAGGTTAACAGCACCGCCCAACGACTGGCTGCCCGCTGATCACGGCTGCCCTCATTGCGATAGAGCGTCCACAGTGCTGGAAATACCCCCATGATCGGAATCAGGTAAATAAAGCACTGCAGTCGCTTCATCTCAGGATTATCCAAAGGGTCAGGGCGTTTCATCATCATCCCCTTTCATCATTATCCCCAAAGCGACGATACGGTGCTTCTTCTAAGGGTAACGGCAAAACTCCGGGTAATGGCAAAACGCAAATTATCCCGTTACTTCTTCCCTTGCTGCATCATCTGCTCGACGAAGTTTGTATAAACCAGCCCCTCTTGGAATTCTTTGGTTTCTAAAACGCGCTGGTGAAACCCAATGGTGGTCGGCAGCCCGGTGATGGCACATTCGCGCAGAGCGCGCCGCATGCGCCGCAGGGCCGCAGGGCGATCGGGGCCCCACACAATCAGCTTGCCAATCAGCGAGTCGTAGTAGGGCGGGATCTCGTAGTCGGTGTAGACATGGGAATCCATCCGCACGCCGGGGCCACCGGGCGGCAGATAGGCGCTGATCCGCCCCGGATGGGGACGGAAATTTTGATCGGGGTCTTCGGCATTAACCCGGCATTCGATCGCGTGGCCGCGTAGCTGCACCTGCTCTTGGGTAAACCGCAGCGGTTCCCCTTGGGCAATGCGGATCTGTTCGGCAATCAGGTCTAAGCCGGTGATCATCTCGGTGACAGGATGTTCGACCTGAATCCGGGTGTTCATCTCCATAAAATAGAAGTGCCCCGAACTGTCGAGCAGAAACTCGATGGTGCCCGCCCCGACGTAGTTGATCGACTGGGCTGCTTTGACGGCGGCTGCCCCCATTTTTTCTCGCAGATCTTGGCTGAGGGCCGGGCTGGGAGCTTCTTCGAGCAGCTTTTGGTTGCGCCGCTGGATGGAGCAGTCGCGCTCGCCTAGGTGCACGACGTTGCCGTGGCTGTCGGCCAAGATTTGAAACTCAATGTGGCGCGGGCGTTCGATGAATTTTTCGAGGTAGACGCCGGGGTTGCCAAAGGCGGCTTCGGCTTCACCTTGGGCCGCCAAAAAGGACTTGACTAGCTCATCTTCGCTGCGCACCAAGCGCATGCCGCGCCCGCCGCCGCCGGCCGTGGCTTTGACCATGACGGGATAGCCAATTTTGTTGGCGATCGCCAACGCTTCGACATCATCGGTCAGCAGGCCGTCACTACCGGGCACCGTCGGCACCCCAATCCGCCGCATGGTGTCTTTGGCCGTCGATTTATCGCCCATGGAGCGCATCGAATCGGGCGACGGGCCGATAAAGGCGATCTGGTGATCGGCGCAGATTTCGGCAAACCGCGCGTTTTCGGCCAGGAACCCATAGCCCGGGTGGATGGCCGTGGCGTTGCGGGTCAGCGCCGCCGCAATGATATTGGGAATGTTGAGATAGCTTTTGCTGCTGGGGGCATCCCCGATGCAAACGGCTTCGTCGGCAAGCTGCACATGGAGCGCATTACGGTCAATGGTGGAATGGACTGCAACCGTTGCAATGCCCATTTCTTCACAGGTTCGGAGAATTCGAAGGGCGATTTCCCCTCGATTAGCAATCAAAATCTTATCGAAATGCATCTTCCAGCGTTTGGGTGAGTTCAGGTTACGCAAACTTTTCCGAGCCACCCTGAGCAGTCATGCTTCGACAAACCAGCCAGCTGCGACAAACAATGGAGAGGCGCAATCCCCAAGAAGGCTCTAGACAGGGATTCGGAACGTTCACACCAAAGGATCATCCTATCATGCAGCGGGGTAAGGTCTATGGGGCAATTCGCGGCTTTCTGCTTTCTGGCCAAAGCCGCAGATAGCGGTGAACCCCAGCGATGTTGCTCTGCCCACAAAAATAGGGGGCGATCGCCCCCTATTTTTGATATTGGGTCTTAAGCGAGTTGCTAGTCAGCCGTGGCTAGCTCGGTTGCGCCCCGATTGCGCTTGCGGGTCAGCAGGTTAAATAGCTGAATGCCGATCGCCTTGATCAAATTGCCTTCTAGCTCTTTGAACATGGTCATGTTTTTGCCAAAGGCGTCGTTGGCCTCTTCGACAATGCGATCGCAGGCCGCTTCATCTAGGGGCAGGCTGTCCATCGCCTGACGATACATGCCTTTGAACTCTTTTTCGTCGGGGATTTGCTCAAACTCATAGAAGTGAGTGCCGCTGCCTTCCGCCAAATTCATCGCGTTTTGGGCAATCTTCTTGAGGATTTGCCCCCCCGACAGGTCACCCAAATAGCGGGTGTAGAGGTGAGCCACCAGCAGTTCGGGTGCGGTATCCGACACTTCGCGAATGCGGGCAACGTAGTCTCTAGCCGCATCAGAAGGAGCGACTTGGTCTTTCCAGTTGGGACCAAAATAGTAGGTCAAATCTTCCTCTAAACTGGCTTTGCGGTTTAGTTCAGGAAAATACAGCTTGCCCAACACGGGATGATCCCGGTGCCGGGTCATTTCTTCTTCCATCGCAGTGTAGACAAAGTAGAGGTTGGCAACCAGCTTGCGATAGGACGTGGGCTCAACAGTTCCTTTTAAAAAACAGGCAATAAAACCGGTGTTCTCAGCCATCGTGTGGGCTTTTTTGGTGCCTTCACGAAGCTTTGCGGCGAGATTACTTTTGGTGTCTTCACGGAGTTTTGTTGCGACATCACTGCTCATACTAAATATCCTGCTGAATTTCCCAACACGTGTTTGTCTATCTGAACCAGTATTTGGACGAGAATCGGTCATTCGCGAACTGGAGATGCCCACAGACGCCTGATGAATGACTTTTTTTCGTCACCGGAGTATCGATGCTTACAAAAGATCAGAATTCCATCTGAATTGTTACATTAGACCGATTTGATGAGAGTTTCTGTTAAAAATTCTTACGCAAATCCAGTCTTTTTGCCCACTGGGGAAGGAAAAGCCGTTTCTCCCCCTCCCTAATTCTTAGGAATGGCGGTTGGCATCCGGATCAAATCCAAGATAACCGCGCGGCGTAATCATCCAATCGGCGTGGATGCGGGTGCTTTGGTTGCCGATGATCACCGTCGTCAGCATGTCGATGGTTTCGTCGAGCAGGTGCGCCAGGGTCGTCAAGCAAATCTGTTCGTCGGGGCGATAGGCTGAGCGGACGAGGGCAACCGGCGTCTGGGGATCACGATGGGCCAAGAAAATCCGCTGGGCGATCGCAATTTGTTCAGTGCGGGTTTTGGAGCGGGGGTTGTAGAGCGCCACCACAAAATCGGCCTGGGCGGCCGCTTTTAAGCGGGTTTCAATCACATCCCAGGGAGTCAGCAGATCGCTGAGGCTGATGGCGCAAAAGTCGTGCATCAGCGGTGCGCCGACGCGAGAGGCCGCCGACTGGAGGGCCGAGATCCCTGGAAACACCTGAACGCTGGGGGTTTTGCCATCCCACTGCTGCGATCGCAATTCTTCTAGCACTAGCCCGGCCATGCCGTAGATGCCACAGTCGCCCGACGAAATCACCGCAACGGTGAGCCCCCACTGGGCCAGGGCGATCGCCCGCTCAGCCCGCTGGCGCTCTTGGGTAATCGGCAGGGCTTCGATAATTTGCCCCGGCCGCAGCAGCGTCCGAATTAAGTCTATATACAGAGAATAACCAATCACGACATCGGCCTGGGCGATCGCCGTTTGGGCGGCGGGCGTGATCTGCGCCAGCGCCCCCGGCCCCGTGCCTACCAGCCACAGCGCCCCGGTGCGTCCGGTATATTCCTGCGCCGATTGGGCCACAGCCACCGTCACGGCTCCAGGCTGCCTCTGCTGCCGAAAAATTTGCTTGGGCACCCGCAGATCGGCCGGGGCATAGCCCTGGGACACCAGCAGAGCCGCCGCTTCGGCCACGCTGGGGGTGCCCACTTCGGACTCCACCACAGAAGATGGGGTAGGTACCTCCACCTCCCGCAGTTGCTCCGCCGTAAAGCAGCACAGCGGCAGATGGCGATCGCGACAAACCGCTAACAATCCAACTTCATCGCCTTTGAGGTCAATTGTGGCAATCGTAGCGATCGCCTGCTCGGCCAACTGGTAGGTGTAAAACACATGCTGAATCGCTGCCTCAATCACCGCCTGAGGCGTGCCCCGTTCGCAGCCGACCCCCACCCACAGCACCCGTGGATGCCAGCGGGCGATCGC
>DATNOW010000179.1:0-3823 GCA_036703515.1 Chroococcidiopsis sp. | reverse complement strand
CTACCGAGGCGCTGCAACACCTTTTTGACAGGCGAAAAATGGGGAATTTTGAGGATCGGCCGCGCCCCGATCACGATTTCGGCTTGCCCCTGCAAAATTGGCTCAATCAGCAGCGGAATATCCGCCGCGCAATACTGGTTGTCGGCGTCGGTGTTGACGATGATATCGGCACCGTGCTTGACACAGGCCTCTAGCCCCGCCATAAAAGCTTTTGCCAAGCCCCGGTTATAGTCAAAGTTAACGATGTGGTCGACTCCGTGGGCCAAGGCTACATCCACGGTGCGATCGGTGCTGCCATCGTTGATGATCAGCCACTCCACTTGGTCAACGCCCGGCAGATAGCGCGGCAGTTCTGCCAGCGCCACCGGAAGCGACTTCTCCTCGTTGTAGCAAGGAATTTGGATAATCAGTTTGGTCATGGGCTAGCACTCCCCAGATACACCGTGTTACTTAGGATCCTGGATTGGATAAGAGCGGCAACTTCAGCCTTCTACCTGTGCGGGCGCGGCATGCGGCGATGACTCTAGGGCAAGAGCAAAAGGCACTACACCTTAAAAAATCTGCGTTACTCAGGGCTAATTTTGGCGATCGCTGCTCTATAGACTATTCTCTGACTTTTCGGTTTTGTGGCTGTTCTGTGGCTTTTGAATTCTGTTGCTTTAATTCTGTGGCTTTATTGTCTCAGACGATGCGTTCCACAATAGTGCTGCATGAGGGAGCATAGCACCTTTGTCGCCCGATCCTATTTGGGCTTTGTGACCCCAATATCCAGTGACACATCAGTGACACAAGCCGAAACGATCGCGGTGAATTTCAATCCCAATGGCCGATGTCGATAATGTAAAAAATTATTACAACATTAAGGTAGGGGCGATCGCAATCTACATCGGCAAACGTTAGGCGGTAATGCCCGCAGGCCGCCCACTCTCCGTATCCGGACGGACTGAGTCAGGGTCAAAATCAAAAATGATCTGAAATTGTTTAGGATCTCATTGAATTTACTGAACATACTTCGGGTAGATTGTACGCATACACCTATTGCGGTATAGCGTTGATTGCTCCAACGAGCCTCCCCTAGCGCCAACCTGCTACGGACGGAAACCGGCAATTTACGGGAATACTCAGGAAACGATTCAGCGATCGCACTGACAAAAACGAGTATCTTCGATTAAAGTTGTAATTAAGCCTGCGTAAAATCACTGTTAGCACTGAGCCATGACTACGTTGAGTGGGATTATCAGCAAAATTGCGATCGCGGTGAGCGTTCCCTTCCTCATCGTCGAAACAGCGTCTGCGGCAGCTTTGGTTACAACGGGCATTGAGGGAGCGCCATCGCTGAGGAATGGCCCTTCTGAATCTACGGTGGTGATGCCGACGGTGCGACTTGCCGACACTCTTCCCGTCGTCTTGTCCGAATACGAGCCACCCGACGATATCAACGGCCCCAACAGCAGCGAAGGCTCTGGCACTCGCTAGACGCTGAAAAAATTCTCCCCAAAAATCGCCAGACATCGCCTGAGATGTCCCGCTGGGTAGGGGCGCTCAGCTGTGCGCCCTGATAGAAAGCCTAGGCGATCGCAATTATTCAACCCCTAATTCTTAGTTGTTTAAGGGAGCCGTTTGCCACTGCTGCCGGATCACCTGGGTATGCACCTGCCACTGCGGATCGGTGTCGGCATAGTCGGCGCGGTAGTGCCCACCCCGGCTTTCGGTGCGGAAGGCGGCACTTTGCAAGACTAAATAGCCCACATCCAGCAGGTTGCGGGTTTCACCCCAAAGTTTGAGGGTGGCGTTGGGCAAGTCAAGCTGGCAGCGCTGGGCTGGCGGGCTTTGGGCGATCGCCTGACTCAACCCCAAGGCCGCAAATTCGGCGCGCCACTGCTGCACTTGGGCGATCGCCGCATCTAGCGAGTGCTGTTCACGGCTGATGCCGGCACTTTGCCAAACCAGGCGGGGTAAGTCTTGCCGCAGTCGCTCAATCGTCTCAAGCTGCGATCGCCAGTCGGTGACAGTGCCATAATCGGGCGCGTTCAGGCTGGCGGGCAAAGTATTTTCTTCTGCCGGATCGCAATTGGGCGGCGCTGGCAAGGTGAGCGACTGGAGCTGTGCCCCAAACACAATGCATTCGAGCAGGGAATTGCTGGCCAGACGATTGGCCCCATGCACGCCTGTGCTGGCCGTTTCACCGACGGCATACAGCCCGGCAATGGAGGTTTGGCTGGTCAGATCCGTAGCAATGCCGCCCATCCAGTAGTGGGCCGCCGGGGCGACCGGGATAGGCTCGGTGAAGACATCAATGCCCCACTGCTGGCAAACCTGGATGATATTGGGAAACCGATAGCGGATTGTCTCTGCTGGAATCGGGCGCAAGTCGAGCCAGACATGGGCGGTCGGCGGATCGTCGGCCGTTTTTTGGAGGTGGTTAAAAATCGCCCGACTGACCACATCCCTCGGCGCTAACTCCCCGGCCGGGTGGTAGTCAAAGGCAAAGCGATAGCCGTTGAGGTCGACCAAATGGGCCCCTTCCCCCCGCACGGCTTCGCTGATCAAAAATCGGGGTGCGCCGGGACGCAGCAGCGCCGTTGGATGAAACTGAAAAAACTCTAGGTCGCGCAGCGCGGCCCCAGCCCGCCAGGCCATTGCTACCCCGTCTCCGGTGCTGAGGGTAGGGTTGGTGGTGTGGGCAAACACCTGCCCGCCGCCGCCCGTTGCCAACACTGTTGCCTGGGCCCGCAGCCAGACAATTTGCCCTTTGTAGATCAGGCTGATGCCCAGACAGCGATCGCCCGTTGCGCTGATCCACAGATCGAGGGCAAACACCTGGGAGATGACGTGAATATTGGCGCGGCTCAAAACCTGGGCTTTGAGCGTAGTCACTACAGCCCGCCCGGTTGTATCTGCGGCGTGCAGCACCCGCCGCCGCGAGTGGGCGGCCTCTAGGGTGAGGGCAGGGCGATCGTGGTGCAGATCAAACTCGACCCCCATTTGCAGCAGCGACTGGATGCAGTCTGGCGCTTCTTTGACCAGCAGCTCAACGGCCGCCGCGTCACACAGCCCTGCCCCGGCTTTGAGGGTGTCTTCTAAATGCAGAGTGGGAGAGTCATCGGGGGCGATCGCCGCCGCAATGCCGCCCTGGGCCCAATCGCTGGCCGACGCCGATAGATCTTCTTTGGCAATCAGCCCCACCTGGAGGTGGGCGGGCAGACACAGCGCCGCGTATAGACCGGCCGCGCCACCCCCTACCACCAATACATCAAACTGAGTCGGTAACTCTAAACGGGAAAAGTCTGGATCAGTCACAGCAGACGAAACCAACGGTAGCAATTCGACGGTTGATGGCGATCGCCCGCGTCACAAACCCTCAATTGGTGAATAGCAGCTTCTGAAAATCGCCCTGATTGCTCAAAACCACTAGCGGGTGCTAGTGGTTTTGAGCAAAATCAGCAGATTTTAGAACAGAAGTATGTTTCTGGCGGCGATCGCTCAGACAGTCAGAATCGAATAAAACCCCAAAGCACGTTTTGAAACAGAGACATAGCCTATGTGTCAAAGCCGCACGGCCTGGCTTTATCGCGTCCTCACTGCTTAACGGTAGATACCGTTGTTGAAGCGATCGGCCCCTTCAACCAGGGCGTCTTCCGGCGGGCTAACCGTGAGGTTATCGAGGTTAGCTTTCAGAATTTCTTTCTGGCGATCGGTCAGACCTGGAATATCAAACACGTCCTCAACCGATTCAAAGGGCGCGTACTTGAGAACCAGCTTGGCGATATTCGGGTACATCCCGGGATATCGCGTAAATGCGCGGATATTGGTGTTGTTGAGA
>DATNOW010000178.1:0-2944 GCA_036703515.1 Chroococcidiopsis sp. | reverse complement strand
CGTCCGCGCTTACCTTGAAGCCCACTATGCCGAACCGGTGTCGATCGATCACCTGGCCACCCTGGCAGGGCTCAGCCCCTATTACCTGATCCGCAGCTTTCGTCAGCAGGTGGGGCTGTCGCCCCACAGCTACCAGCTTCAGTGGCAACTGCGTCAGGCCAAGCGATCGCTCCATTCCCCTGCGCCGCTGTCGGATATTGCGATCGCCACTGGGTTTTATGACCAGAGCCACCTCAACCGCCACTTCAAGCGGGCTTTTGGGATTACGCCAGGGCAATACCGTCAGGGGCAATACCGCTAGGCGCAATATCACCAGGGGCAATACCGCCAGGGGCAATATCACTAGGGGCAAACGCAAAGGGCAATTTCATCCAAGCCGCCCGCACCCAATTCGCCCTAGGCTGAGCATGGCTACATCCGTAAGGCGAGGAGTAAGCTGTGTCATTCGTGAAGGATTTTGCTAAAGATTTTTCGATTTCGGCGGCGATCGCAGGGTTTGTCACGGTGTTAGTCGGGGTGACTAGCTCGGCGGTCATTGTCTTTCAAGCGGCCCAGGCGAGTGGGGCTACCCCAGTCGAGATTGGTTCGTGGATGCTGGCGCTGGGAGTGGGTATGGGCGTCACCTGCATTGCCCTGTCGCTGCGCTATCGCATGCCCGTGGTAACGGCTTGGTCTACCCCCGGTGCGGCCATGCTGATTACGGCGGCGGCAGGAGTGCCGATGGCAGAGGCCATCGGTGCCTTTTTGATCTCAGCGGTGTTGATCACCCTCTGCGGTTTTACAGGCTGGTTTGAGCGGGCCATGAACCGGATTTCGCTGCCGATTGCGGCGGGTATGTTAGCGGGGGTGCTGCTGCGGTTTGGGCTGGATGTGTTTGTCTCGATGAAGACTCAGTTTGGCATGACCTTTGCCATGTTTTGCGTCTACTTGGTGATGCGACGGTGGCAGCCGCGCTATGCGGTGGTGGCGGCGCTGGTGCTGGGGATTGCGATCGCCGCAGGGCAAGGGCTATTGCAGTTAGACGGGCTGCGTCTGGAGTTGGCCCGGCCGGTGTGGACGATGCCGCAGTTTTCCCTCAGCGCTGCGGTGGGCATTGCGCTGCCGCTGTTTGTGGTGACGATGGCTTCGCAAAATGTGCCCGGGGTGGCGATCATCCGGGCTTCGGGCTATGCCGTGCCGATCTCCCCCGTGATTGGCTGGACGGGTATTACAACGATGATTTTGGCTCCCTTTGGCGGATTTACGTTCAATTTAGCGGCGATTACGGCGGCGATTTGTATGGGGCGCGAAGCCCATGAAAACCCCGACCGGCGCTATGTGGCAGCGATCGCCGCTGGGGTGTTTTACATAATCATGGGGCTGTTTGGCGCAACCCTCGGGGCGGTGTTTGCGGCGTTCCCTAAGGAACTGGTGCTGGCGATCGCCGGTTTGGCCCTGCTGGGCACCATCGGCAACGGCCTAGCTACAGCATTGGCTAACGAAAAAGAGCGGGAACCGGCGCTGATTACCTTTTTGGTGACAGCATCGGGGATGACGCTGTGGGGCATTGGCTCGGCTTTTTGGGGACTGCTAGCGGGCGCACTGGCGATCGCCATCTTGCACGGGCGGCGAGGGTAAATCGGCCTGAAAAATTGGGCTGAAAAAGGGCGCACATCAGTGCACCCCTACGGAGAGGCTGAAAAATTGGGCTGAAAAAGGGCGCACATCGGTGCGCCCCTACGGAGAACTGGACGGATCGGAATAATTGAATTCGCGATCCTTAACGCGAGGCGTTTTGATCGGCTCTCTGCCAGAAATTGGGGAATTTCCAGTCGCGGAAGGGATAGAGCATTTGCCCAAAGAAGTTATCGGTCATCGTTTCACCATAGAGCCCAAACTCTGTAGGCTGCTCGCCACGGGGCATATAAAACGTGCCAAAGATCAGGTCAAAGATCGGGAACAGCCCAGCATAATTTTTGCCCCAGGCTTTTTGATCCATGGCGTGATGCCAACGGTGAAACGCTGGGCTGGCAATGGCATAGCGCAGTGGGCCATAGCTCCACGGCACATTGGCATGGATAAAGGCGATGTAGCACGACAACACGGGCACATACAGCTCTGCGGCAATGGGGGAGAACCCCAGCAGCATGACAATGGTGATTTTGATCCCTTTAGAGAACATGTCGTTAAAGGGATGGATGCGCACGGCCGTCAGCCAATCCACCATTTCGGCGCTGTGGTGCACAGCATGAAAGTTCCACAGCAGCGGATAGCGATGGTTCACCCGGTGCGTCCAATAACCCAAGAAGTCGCCCAAAACAATCACCATTAACCCCTGAATCCACAAGGGGATTTGGGAGATTGGCCCATAACCTGTTAAGATACTGTTTAGGTCAAGCGATCGCCCCAGCAGCAGATAGATTGGCAGCAGCATGACGGCCGCCGTAGCCACCGCTAGGATCTGGGTGACCATGGGCGTAAAAAACCAGTAGAAGATATCGACCCCCAACCCCCGCCGCAGCCGAGGCTGATTGGGGATGCTCGGCCAAAAGTGCTCAAGAATGCCAAAAACAACCGTCAGTATTAGAAACAAAACAAGGGTTCTAACTAGCCTTGCTTCCATCTAGAGTGCTCCCTAATTGATAACTTTTGCAGTGCTATAGAAACTAAAAAGACCCCCGGTGTGTGTTGAGGGGGGTAATAGCGGCGACGCTAGTCAATCTATCCCTGATCCGACGATGGTGCAGGGGTGACGAGGCGCAGGAATGACGAAAGGATGCAGTGACCCACAGCAAGCGTGCGATGGCCGTAATGAGCGATCGCCTGGGTAGAGCATAATATCTAGTTTTAACCTGCGACCTGCGGATTCGTGGGCGATCGCAATCAAGTTTGTAATCAAGCTTTAGGATTGCGACTTGTGCTAAGAGCCAAGGCATTTTCCAAGTTTTGCTTTTGTTACAGCGGT
>DATNOW010000177.1:0-3521 GCA_036703515.1 Chroococcidiopsis sp. | reverse complement strand
CCGGTCGAGTCGCGCACCCTCTTCCGCGAAAAAGGCTGGAAAACCGTCGTCGGCTTCCAAACCCGCAACCCCATCCACCGCGCCCATGAATACATCATCAAGTGTGCGCTAGAGATTGTTGACGGTTTGTTTTTGCATCCGCTGGTGGGCGCAACCAAAGAAGACGACATTGCCGCTGATGTGCGGATGCGGTGCTACGAGATCATGCTAGAGCACTACTTCCCTCGCGATCGTGTCATTTTGGCAATTAACCCAGCCGCCATGCGCTACGCTGGCCCCCGCGAAGCCATCTTCCATGCCCTCGTGCGCAAAAACTACGGCTGTACCCACTTCATTGTGGGACGCGACCATGCCGGGGTAGGCGACTACTACGGCACCTACGACGCCCAATACATCTTTGACGAATTTAAGCCCGGCGAATTGGGCATCATGCCGCTGAAGTTTGAGCACGCCTTCTATTGCCTCCGCACCAAGCAGATGGCCACCACCAAAACCAGCCCCAGCAACCGCGACGAGCGCATTCACCTGTCGGGCACCAAAGTGCGAGAAATGCTGCGTCGGGGTGAGCTACCGCCGCCCGAATTTTCGCGCCCCGAAGTGGCCTCTGAGCTAGCGCGGGCGATGAAGATTGACGAATTTGCCTACGAAATCTAGGGCTAATCGGTTCAAATTCACCTCAGGTCATAGCTTTAATTACCTGCAATGCTTGGGTCAGGGCGTACCGCTGTGCGCCCTACAGAGAATTTAAGGAATGACGCGGCCAATCGACTTGTGCAATTTTCACGCCAAGTCTGGCTGAGGATAGGCGAACGATTCATCTAGAATTGAGCTTGTCCTCTTCTCCCTACGTTGGTATGTCTGTCGCATCCCCTGCCCCGTTTTCACCCGAAGAAATTGCCTCTGAAGGGCTCAAGCCCGACGAATATGAAGAAATAGTGCGGCGCTTGGGACGTCACCCCAACAAAGCAGAGCTGGGCATGTTTGGCGTGATGTGGTCAGAACACTGCTGCTACAAAAACTCGCGCCCGCTGCTGCGGCAGTTTCCCACCGAAGGCGATCGCATCTTAGTCGGCCCTGGCGAAAATGCTGGAGTGGTGGACATGGGCGACGGGCTGCGGCTGGCCTTCAAAATTGAGTCGCACAACCATCCCTCCGCCGTCGAACCGTTCCAAGGGGCCGCGACCGGCGTGGGCGGCATCTTGCGCGACATTTTTACCATGGGAGCCCGCCCCATTGCTGTACTCAACTCGCTGCGGTTTGGCTCCCTCGATGACGCCCGCACCCGGCGGTTGTTTAGCGGCGTTGTGGCCGGTATCGCCCACTATGGCAACTGCGTCGGCGTACCGACCGTAGGCGGCGAAGTTTATTTTGACCCCTCCTATGGCGGCAACCCGCTGGTCAACGCCATGGCGCTAGGGCTGATGGAAACCCCCGACATCGTCACCTCAGGGGCCGTGGGCATTGGCAACCCCGTGCTGTATGTCGGCTCGACCACCGGGCGCGACGGCATGGGCGGGGCCAGTTTTGCCAGCGCCGAGCTAAGCGACGAATCAATGGACGATCGCCCCGCCGTTCAGGTAGGCGATCCATTTCTAGAAAAATCGCTGATCGAAGCCTGCCTAGAAGCCTTCAAGACCGGCGCAGTCGCCGCCGCCCAGGATATGGGCGCGGCCGGCATCACCTGCTCCACCTCCGAAATGGCCGCCAAAGGTGGCGTTGGCATTGAGCTCGATCTCGACAAAATTCCAGTGCGAGAAACGGGCATGGTGCCCTATGAATACCTGCTGTCCGAATCCCAGGAGCGGATGCTGTTTGTCGCCCACGCCGGGCGATCGCAAGAGCTAATCGAAATCTTTGAGCGCTGGGGGCTCCATGCCGTCGTTGCCGGCACCGTGATCGCCGAGCCGATCGTGCGGATTTTATTCCAGGGGCAAGTCGCCGCCGAAATCCCCGCCACCGCCTTGGCTGACAACACCCCCATCTACCACCGCGAGCTGCTCAGCGAACCGCCCGCCTATGCCCAAACCGCCTGGGCCTGGCAAGCCACCGCCCTCCCCCCCAGCACCCTAGCCGGACTCGACTTCTCCGCCGCGATCGCCACCACCGAGCACCTCCATCAATCGTGGAACGACGTGCTGCTCACCCTGCTGCACACCCCCACCATCGCCTCTAAACGGTGGGTGTACCGCCAGTATGACCAGCAGGTGCAAAACAACACCGTCGTCGTCCCCGGCGGCGCAGATGCCGCCATCGTGCGGCTGCGCCCCCACGAAACCGACGACGCCATCGCCCCGCGCTCCAACGGCAGCGCCAGCAACGGCACCAAAACCTACGATCCAGCGCGATCGCTCAGCGCCTACACCAAAGGCGTCGCCGCCACCGTCGACTGCAACGCCCGCTACGTCTACCTGCATCCTTACGAAGGAGCCAAGATGGCCGTCGCCGAAGCCGCCCGCAACCTGAGCTGCGTCGGAGCCGACCCCCTAGCCGTCACCGACAACCTCAACTTTGGCAGCCCCGAAAAGCCAACCGGCTATTGGCAACTGGCCGAAGCCTGCCGCGGCCTAGCCGAAGCCTGCCGCGAATTGAGCACCCCCGTCACCGGCGGCAACGTCTCCCTTTACAACGAAACCCTCGACCCCGACGGCAACCCCCAGTCGATCTACCCCACCCCCGTCGTCGGCATGGTCGGGCTAGTCGCCGACCTCAGCCAGATTAGCGGTCAGGGCTGGCAGACCGCAGGCGACATCATTTACCTACTCGGCATCCCCGTCACCCCCGCGATCGCCACCGCCCTCGAATCCGGCACCCTCAGCCTCGGCGGCTCAGAATACCTCGCCACTATTCACCACACCGTCGCCGGACGCCCCCCCATCGTAGATTTTGACCTAGAGCGCCGCGTCCAGGCCGCCTGCCGGCACGGCATCCGCCAAGGCTGGATCCACTCCGCCCACGACAGCTCAGACGGTGGGCTAGCGATCGCCCTTGCCGAAAGCTGCATCAGCGGCAATCGCGGAGCCACCATCCAGCTTGACCTCGACAGCAGCGACGTCACCGGCACCCTCCGCCACGACCACCTCCTCTTCGCCGAAGGCGGCGCACGCATTGTGGTGTCCATCGACCCAGCCCACGCCGAAACCTGGGAAACCTACCTCACCCAACAGCTCAGCGATCGCTGGCAGCGCCTCGGCCAAGTCGGGCAAGCCACCGACCCACTGCACATCGCCACCCGCGACAGCGCCACCCTCATCAACCTAGACATCGCCACCATAGGCGATCGCTGGGCCACCGCCATCGAACAGCGCATGGCCCAGCATGATTAGGCAGGAGGTTGGTTCGGCTGCGCTCACCAACCGAGTTCGGCTGCGCTCACCAACCGAGTTCGGCTGCGCTCACCAACCGAGTTCGGCTGCGCTCACCAACCGAGTTCGGCTGCGCTCACCAACGGGAGAGTTTGGCATTGAGAAAAGCCCCAACCTAAAAACCAAAACGGGTGTTCCAATGCGAAGCGCTCAAACAAG
>DATNOW010000176.1:0-5612 GCA_036703515.1 Chroococcidiopsis sp. | reverse complement strand
CCCATCCAGCCCGCAAAGTTTTGGTAGGGCATACCAAAGAAAGCGCCGGGCTGATGCCAATACCAAAAGGGCATAGCCGTTTGGCTCATCGCCGGGTCTAAAACAAAGTCCCAAGAGGTCAGCAGCAGCGCGCCTAGGGCGATCGCCGCTAGGTTCTTGAGGAGGGCGATCGCCAGATTCGACTCGCGCTCTACTTTGCCCAACCCCAACCCTGAACGAGCCAAGAGATAGGACGACAGACCTAGATAAAACCAAGACAGCGGAATGGTAAACGGCACCAAACCGGCAATTTTATAACCCAGCCCGCTGAGGTAGCTGTAGTCTCCAAAGGGAAACCCAGTGCTGGTGCCCAATAGCTCACTGCTCAACGACAGCCCCACCGCCGGAATCAAGAATGTCAACCAGCGCTGTAGACCCAGCGTGCGATAGGCATGAATCGCCACCGCGATCGTCCCTAGCAAAATGTAAACAACTCCACCCCCAGCCATGCTCCATGAAAAGAGGGTTTGCCCAGCCGGAACACTCGCTAGAAACTCGGGATGGGGCATCACTAAAAGCAACCCCGCCAACCCAAATGCCATCGAAACTAGGTGCCCGACCAAACAAAACCGTTCAATAGCAAGCAATCGCGTCATACCAGACTCCGCAAAAAGGCCTAAGTGGGGTGTCTCACTGATGCGGTCACAGCACAGGAGCAATGGACTAAGGGGAACTCAACGCCACAAAGGCTCTGCACCGCATTCCCATGGCTCGACAGATGCACAGATTCCGCAGCAGCTCACAAGTTTACAAAAGTTAAAAACCGCTGTGACAGCATATTAGCGCAGAATGCTAAGGTTTGTAAATTTCATCAGCGGTCAACCCAGATGGGCGTTTTGCTTTGCTCTGGGGAACCGATGAAGAATCTGGGGAGAGTTGATGTGGAACGTTGACACATAGCCTGAGAAGCCAATCAGCATGACCGTTTTTGCCGCTACGCTGCTGGTTTGCTGTGACAGCCCCCCGCTGTCAGTACCGTCCGCATCCTCCCTCAGGCAAGTCCACTCTCCGGTCAGACCACAATTTGCCGTTCCAGAGGTGCGCCTTAGACCTTAGACTATGACTTTGGACAGGTGATTGTGGATGTTACGCGTGAACCATTTGCATATTTGATTTTGCATGCTTAATTTGCGTGGCTGCAACTTACGTGGCTGCAAACGTCCATCCCCTCTGTCAGTAGATCATTCAATACTCATTCAACCTTCAAATAGGCAACTGTGGTGGCAGGCATTGGTATTGCGCTTGGAATAATCGCCCTCCTGTTGGGCTTGGGGCTGTTGGCCGTGGAGATTCAATATCGCCGCCGTCCCGGTAATGCCCTAGAGCTCACCTCTGGCGACTGGAACTTAGAAGTCTACGAACCGCAGAATTATCTGCTGGTTGGTGAAATGGAGTTTCAGAACCGGACAACGCGGCTCGAAATTATGGTGCCGCAGGTCATGGCTGAAGCCACGCTGCTGTCAAAAGCGTCGCTCGATGGCGTCACCACCAAAATTCAGATTACGCCTCGCCACAGCGATGCCGATGCCCGCCCCGATGGCTATTGGTTTGGCTATATCGTCAAAGTCGCCAAGACAACCCGCATGGAGGTGTCGCTGTCGATCAAGGGGGCTGACTTAACGCCCCTACAGGCCGCTTGGATTCGGGTGCAATATGTCACCTACGGCCCCCAGGGACGCATTCCCAAAACACGTCATGTGATTGTGCCCCTGCGGTTTCCGTCTAGCGATGAGCCCCCCCGCTGGCGACCCACCACCACCGCTGACCTGTTGCCGGTGAAGACTCATTTGCTCACCCATCTCGACAATCCGGTCGATGTGGTCAAGCGCTATGTGCTGCCGCGATCGCAACCCGGAGACATCATCACCCTAGGCGAAACCCCAGTGGCGATTATGCAGGGCCGCTTCCGCTACCCCGCCGACATCAAGCCAGGGTTTGTGGCCAAACGGCTGTGCTATTACTTTATGCCGACATCCAGCCTAGCCACGGCCTGCGGCATGCAGTCGCTAGTGGATATTGTTGGCCCGGCGAGGGTTGTGGGCGCGTTTGTGCTGGGGGCGATCGCCAAAAAATTCTTGGGCAAACCCGGCATGTTTTATCAACTCGCTGGCGAGCAAGCCCGCCTGATTGACGATGTCACCGGCACGCTCCCTCCCTACGACCAGTTCATCGTGCTAGGGCCGCACAATCCTCAGCAGGTGGTTGACGATATCAAGCGAGAAACCGGGCTGTCGGCCGCCATCGTCGATGTCAACGACCTCAAAGCCGTCAAGGTGTTAGCCGCCACCGCCGATATCCCGGCCGGATTGCTGGAAACAGCGTTGATCAATAACCCCGCTGGCAACGCCGACGAACAAACGCCACTGGTGCTGATTCGCCCCACCGCGACCGCCAGCGATCCAGGACTGGTTTAAGGGAGCTGTCTGTAGGCACGGTATCAGGTCACGATCTGAGAGCACTGCTTAACGGCATCGCCCAACTCCCGTTGGGGCGATCGCCCTATTACGAGCCACCCCTTACCCCTGATCATCCTGGGGCAGATTTGTCATACCCTGAGCGAACTACTGACAGTCTTAACCAGAGACCACGAATTTTGGGCGTAAGATAGAGGAGAAGTGTGCATACCATTTCGCGATCGCCCACATATCGTCAAAACTGGAACCGTTCACGCTATGTCCTCAACCCCTCCACCCGCATCAAACATCCTGATTCGGTCGTTCCAACGTCGCGACTTGGAGGACGTTGAGCAACTGTGCGGCGAGAAAAATGTCTCTGGGTTTTCGGGCACCGCCCTCGATTCGGTGCAAAAGTGGCAGACCATCAACCGCTGGTATGGGGTGCTGAAGTTTCTCAGCATGTTTCCCAACCCGCTGCAAAATTTATTTTCGGCCTACGTCGCCACCCAAAACGATCGCATTCGTGGCGTGATTCAGGTATCGCCCTTCAACCGCACCCGCAGCACTTGGCGAATCGATCAGGTTTTGGTCGGGGCCACCGCTGTAGAAGATGGCGATCGCACCCTGCCGATGGACATCGGTTCGATGCTGCTGCGGCACTGCTTCCAAACCATCTGGGAAGCGCGCACCTGGATGCTAGAGGTCAACGTTAACGACAGCAACGCCCTAGCGCTCTACCGCCACAACGGGTTTCAACCCCTGGCCCACATGACCTACTGGGCGATCGCTCCAGATTTACTGCAATCGCTATCGGAACGCGAACCCGACCTGCCCAACCTGCTGCCGGTCAACAACGCCGATGCCTTTTTGCTGCACCAGTTGGATACAGTATCCATGCCGCCCTTAGTGCGACAGGTCTTCGATCGCAACGTTTTCGATTTTAAAACGGGGCTATCCAATGCCGCCATCGACAGTGTCCGCCATTGGGCCAATCGCTCCAGTGCCGTCAGCGGCTACGTGTTTGAACCCCAGCGCAAAGCAGCGATCGGCTACTTTAACCTAGAGCTGTGCCAAGACGGTTCCCATCCCCATACCGCCCAACTGACCGTCCACCCCGCCTATACCTGGCTCTACCCCGAGCTATTGGCCCAGATGGCTCGCGTGGCTCGTGACTATCCGCCCCAGTCGCTGCGCCTAGCCTCCTCCGACTACCAGCCCGAACGCGAAGAATATCTGGAGCGGATTGGGGCAGAGCGCACAGAGCATACCCTGCTGATGTCGCGTTCTGTCTGGCACAAACTGCGCGAAACCAAGCCCGTTTCCCTAGAAGGCTTGCAGCTCTCAGATGTCTTGCAGGGCCTCCAGCCAGCGCGCAAACCCGTCCCTGGACGATTTTCGCTACTTGAGTCGATTCGGCAACTGCCCCAGCTCTCGGGCCAAGTCGATTGGTCTTATCTCAACGTTGACGATCGCATGGCGACTCCCCAGCCCCCGCTGCCCGTCCCGCCCCCGGAAGAATCGGCCCCAGACAGCAGCCCCGAACAGCCGGAGCGCGATCGCCCCTAAGCCTGCGAATTTAACTAATTCCTATCCGTTCAGTTCTCTATAGAGGCGCACCGCTGTGCGCCCTTACCCAAGAAGCATCTCACGTGATTCAATCCACGATCCAAAGCATCGTGAATTTTCACAAACCAAAACGTCCCACCATCCCATGGGGCAACGTGCATTCAGGGCACAGGCTCTTCCGCATTCAGTTCGCGCAATATTGGCAGCGTCTCCGTTGTTTCTTGAGTGGCAAAGAGGGCTTTTAAGCTCTGTTCTAAGGTTTCGGCCATGGCAATGCGATCGCCATAGGCCGCAATTACCCTAGCCAGCGTCGGCAAGCGATTGAGCGTAGCCTCTAGATACAGCGGCTCAACGTAGATCAGCGATCGCTCGATCGGGATCACCAGCAGATTCCCCTGGACGGCACTCGAACCGCGCCGATTCCACAGCGAAATCTGCTGCGAAATAATCGGATCTTGGTTAATCCGGGCTTCAAGCTGCTCCGGGCCGTACACCAGATTTTGCTTCGGAAACCGATAGAGCAGCATTTTGCCCAGGGCATTGGTGCGGGCTGCAGTCGAGGTAATGCGATCGCTGCGGGCCGCCAGCCAGGCGATCAAATTGGTGCGCTGATCGGGCGTGTAGGGCAGCAGCAAGATAAACTCCTCCCGCTGCTCCGACGGCAGTTTCATAATCAGGTAATAGGGGCCCACCACCTGCTCCGCATCGGCATACACCTCGTTGGGTGCGCGCCACTGGTCTTCTCGGTTATAAAACACCTGGGGATCGGTCATGTGATAGACCATCAAATGCTCCGACTGCGCCCGAAACAGATCTTGGGGATAGCGGATATGCTCTTGCAGCGCCAGCGGCATCGCGCTCAACGGCTGAAACATCCCCGGAAAAATTCGTTGCCATGTATTGATGATCGGATCTCGATTGTCGGCCACATAAAAGCGCACCGTGCCGTGATACGCATCGACCACCACCTTGACCGAGTTGCGAATGTAGTTGAACTCGTTACCCAGCGGATCGCTGTAGGGATAGCGATCGCTCGTCGTATAGGCATCGAGAATCCAATAGAGGTAATGATCGGCAGATGGCATAAGACGGGCCGCATCGTTCACCGGCTCCACATTTGAGCCAAAATCGGAGCCGAAATCGGGATCGACACCATCCCCCGCCGCATCCGCCTCTGCACCCTGGCCAATATCCACAGACACCAGGTAGGGATCCTGGTCATAGCGCAGAAATGGGGCGATCGCCCGCACTCGGTTTAGCACATTGCGACGAAACAGCAGCCGCGTCTGGGGCGTAAATTCATCGGTCAGCAGCATCCGCCAGTCGCGCAGGTGTTTGGCAAAAATCAGCCGCCGCCACCACGAACCGATCCCCACCCCGCCCCGTCCGTCATAGGTGTTGTAGACGTTATCACTGCCGCTGGGATAATCCAGCTCGCGCACCGTGGTTTGGGTCATGACATAGGTATTGGTCAGCTCGCCATAATAAATCCGCGGTTTGCCGATGGGAATGCTGTTGCGGATGCTCGGACTGCTGACCGCCATCTCCACCCCCCGGATGAAGTAGTCGGGCAAGCCGCCTTCCCCAGCTTGATTCACCGGGCTGAGGGTA
>DATNOW010000175.1:0-2219 GCA_036703515.1 Chroococcidiopsis sp. | reverse complement strand
CCCCAGCAGTTCGGCGCTGGTGGTGTAGAGCAGCCGCCAGTTGCCCTCTAGCATTTCCGCGGCCTCCAGCGGTCGGGGGGTAGGGTTGCGATCTTCGAGTTGGGCGATCGCCGCCATGATGGCCTGTTTTTCAATCGGGGTGGCCAGTAGACCCCGATTTTTCCCCGCAATCGCATTCAGTAGCTCTGCTTTGCCAATCATGGTTTATCCTCTTAGCTATCGAAAGCGTAATCTGAAAGCGTAATCACGGTTGTTTCGGTGTAGATAAATCTATGGGGATAGATCTATGCACATAGATCCATGCAGGCAAGATCATGATTTACGCTGGAACCTTGCTTGAACCTGTTTAGTTTGAAACCCCATCGCTTTACACTATATAAGGGGAAGTCATGCATGTTTTAGCAAAGTTGCTTGGCCGAATTGCTTGACAGTTTCCTTGACCTGCGCTGAAATTTGAGCTAGCACTATCCAATGTGTGCCCATTTTCGCGCTGCGATCGCTGTTGATCCATCATTTGGTCAATCACTTTTGAACAATATCGCTTGAGCAACAGTTTTTTGGCTGGCGATCGCCCCCTTAGAAGCGATTCCCCCTGCCGCACAGACGGTCAACTCTAACCCTTAATTCAACCATCACGTTCAAACCTCAACCGGTTTCCGATCGCTTATGAAAAACCCTGCCTTGCGTCAACAGCCTCGTGAACAGCCCGCTACCGTGATCCCGCTGCAGCGCGATGCGTCCATTCTGGATTGGTTAGAAGGCTCAGGTCGGCTGTTGGCGCGTGATACCTCTGAGTTTGACTATCGCGACGACGAAGCGGAGATCAATGAGCTGATGGCGGCTGAAGATTCCAGCTTCGATATCGATGACGACGACGATGACGCGCTCGATCTCGATGATTAATGCTTAATAACGGCTAAAGCGGTGCTAGATTACTCTGGTGCCGCTTCGACGATTTTGTGTAAAGATTTATCGATTTTCCTGAAGGTGTGGCTCCCAGCAGTGGAGTGTGTGGTGTGGAGTGAGATATAGGATCCTGTGGACGCAAAATTAACCCCTGACCGAGGTTTTGGCCTCTCAGGCAAAACACTATTTATTACCCTGGCAACGTCCCTAACGGGCATCGCCGCTGGCGCAGATTTAATATTCGGACATCTACCTGGTTTTTCGCCCAATCTGACCCTGCCGTTTCTGGTTACGACTCTTGCGGTATCGCTGCTCGGTTACTGGGTGATACCGATCCTGCGGCGTCTCAAGGCCGGGCAAGTGATTCGTGAAGACGGCCCCCAAGCCCACCTCAAAAAAGCGGGTACCCCAACCATGGGCGGCATTTTTGTGGTGCCGACGGGGGTGGCGATCGCCATGCTCTGGTCTGGGTTTAGCGCACCGGTAATGGCGGTTTCGCTGCTGACCTTAGCCTACGGTGCGATTGGTTGGTTAGACGATTGGCAGATTCTCCGCCGCAAGTCTAATAAGGGAATTTCTCCCCGCATGAAGCTCGCCCTCCAGGTTGGCTTTGGGGCGCTGTTTTGCCTCTGGGTAATTTGGGCGCAGCCCTTTAGTCTGACCACGCTGCTGCTGCCGTTAGGGATTAGCCTGCCCTTGGGGATCGCCTTTTTCCCGCTGGCGTGGTTTGCGCTGGTAGCGGAAAGCAACGCAACCAATCTCACCGATGGTCTCGATGGTCTAGCGGGCGGCACAGGAGCGATCGCCTTACTGGGGCTTGGTATTTTGGTCGGCCCTAGCCACCCCGATCTGATGGTCTTTTGTGCGGCTATGGCGGGCGGCTATCTGGGCTTTTTGGTGCACAACCACAACCCGGCCCGCGTGTTTATGGGCGATACGGGCTCGTTGGCGATGGGTGGAGCCTTAGCGGCGACTGCTATCCTCAGCCAGGCGCTAGTGCCCTTGCTGCTGCTGAGTGGGCTGTTTCTGGCCGAAACCCTGTCGGTTATTGCCCAGGTCAGCTACTATAAGGCGACCAAAGACGAAAATGGCATTGGCAAACGCCTGTTTAAGATGGCTCCGCTGCACCACCATCTTGAACTCACCGGCTGGACAGAAACGCAGGTTGTCGGCCGCTTTTACCTATTTGGCGGAGCGTTGGCCCTAGCTTGCTTGATTATGTTCAGCTAACGAGTTTGGCAGTTGGACACAGCACATCGCCCGATCTGCCCTATCTTGGATGTTGTCTGGATCTTTCTGAGATTCTTTCTGAG
>DATNOW010000174.1:0-4054 GCA_036703515.1 Chroococcidiopsis sp. | reverse complement strand
TGGGTAGGGGCGCACCAATGTGCGCCCTGGCCAAGAAAATAGCCGATAGAAATTATTTAATTCACGATCCTAAGCAAGAGGATGGGGTGAAATCTGCACAGTTTCTTAAGGGAATTGGGTCTATGAAAGCTGTTCATCTCTGAAACATCCTGATAGAATCGGGTCAAAACTAGGCCTAAAGCTGTCTTAGTGCTGTCTAGATAAACCAAATTTAGGTTGAAGTTGGGTCTCCGTCCAAGTCAGGGCGCACTCGGCTGTCAGCCCAAGGGTTTAGCATTTCTGGTATGGCCACATGGTCATGCGCGAAAGGCTCAGCGATATTTCTAACCCACGAGAGTTAACAAAATGGATGTCAAACTAATTTTCTTGGCGCTAACGCCGGTTTTTATTGCCGCTTGTCTGTTTTTTGGCACCCAAAACGGGTTCTATGATTCCGACAACTACCATGGCAACGGGTCTGCCCATTAAGGATTGCGAATTTCATAAAAAACCTCAAGTCATTTTTTGCTAGCCAGGCCCCGCCTTGCGCCAAAAAAGTAAAGCTGTGGTTTTATTTAATCTACGATTCTAAGTCCGAGTTTACTCAATACAACCAGCCGTTATCACCGGCAATTTACTCCGGTGCCTGGGGAGGACTTTAGTTTCTTGCGGGCGCTGGAGTTTTTGGCGATCGCCTCTATTCCTGCTTTATAAAACGGCTGTGCTGACGCTGCAACGCGCTATCCAAGAGGTCTGCCGTGACTCAGTTGCAATGCTTGCCCTATGGCGCAGGTCATGCCAACGAGGGTGTTTGCCTGTTAATCAAAATCGGGCCCTATCGCGTATTGCTCGACTGTGGCCTAGAAGATATTTCACCACTGGTGGCCGATGCGGGCGAGGGGGCGCTGCCGGCCGATTTGGTGCTGTGTTCCCATGCCCATCCTGACCATGCCAGGGGCCTGCTGCCCCTGCATCAGCACTACCCCAAACTGCCGATCTATGCCAGCGAGGTAACCGCCCAACTGCTGCCGCTCAACTGGCCAGACACAGCGGCCAACGCTCATTTTTGTCAGGCGTTGCCCTGGCGATCGCCCCTCGAATTTCGCGATGGGCTGAGTGTCGAGTCGTTTCCGGCGGGGCATTTGCCGGGCGCATCGGCGTTTTTGATTACCTATGCCGCCAGCGATCGCACCTATTCGGTGTTTTATACCGGCGATTTTTTGCTGTCTAACTCGCGCCTAGTCGAAGGTTTGCCCCTCGAAGAACTGCGCGGGCTGCGCCCCGACGTGCTGATCATCGAAGGTAGCTATGGCACAACCCGCCATCCCCACCGCCGCCAGCAAGAAAACCGCCTGGCCGATCAAATCAACCGGGCGATCGCCGACCATCAATCGATTATTTTGCCGATGCCCACCCTAGGACTGGGGCAAGAGCTGCTGATGCTGTTGCGCAGCCATCACCACTTCACCGGGCGCAATATCGACATTTGGGTAGATGGCGAGGTGGCTGACGGCTGCGATGCCTATCTGGCGCTGCTGCCCTATTTTCCCAGCTCGGTGCAAAACTTTGCCCGCCATCAGCCGCTGTTTTGGGACGAGCGGATTCGCCCCAAGGTGCGGCGGGTGCCGCCCAAACCCGAGGCGATCGCTGCTATTGTCCATTCCCCAGCGCCCTCTGTGGTACTGATCGATCGCGATGCCGACCTGAGCCACTACTGCGCCGCAGATGCCTGCCAATGTTTGCTGTTGCTGCCCCAACAGCCCGGCCGCCCTGGCGCGATTGAAACGGCCGTCTATGCCCAAATCGAACAGTCAGAAGCACTGCGATCGCAGCTACAGACCGGGCATTTGACCGTTGACACCTATCTGCTCGGGGAACACTGTGATGGCCCCGGCACCACCCAGTTGATCCACAACCTGCGCCCCCAGCACGTCGTTTTTTTCCACGGTTCACCGTCCTATCTGTCAGATTTAACCGGGCTAGAAGAACTGCAAAACCGCTACCAGCTTCACTTTCCATCGGTGGGCGTTTGGGTGGAGCTGCCCGTGGGTGAAACCTTCTTGCAGCCTGCGGCCCCCGAAACCAGCTATGAGGGCGAGGTGACGGAGTTTGTCGCCGATGTCAGCATCACCCTGCCCAAAACGATCATGGATGATCCCCGCTGGTCAGCCTTTGCCGATACGGGTCTGGTCGAGGTGCGCTGGCAGGGCGAAGAACTGGTGATCCGCGGCTTGAGCCAGCGCGAACTGCTGCGCCAAAGCGGCGGGCTGTCGGTGCAAGCCTCCCCCGAATGCTGCGACCACTGCCTCCACTACCGCGGCCAGCGCTGCTGGAACCAGGCGTCCCCGCTCTACGGCTTCCGGGTGACGCCAGAGGGCTATTGCCCCGCCTTTGAGTTTGCGCCGATCGCCTCTGATGAGTCAGAACGGCAAGCTTAGGGCAAGAACAGAATGAAACAGATAACGGCGATCGCTTTCAACCTAGAAATAATACGAATTGGCCAGGATGGTGTTGGATTATGAGCAATCGTCGCGAAGCAATCGTCTTCATTCCAGGTACCTTTGGGCTAGTGCAAGAAAGAAACTATTGCTTAAACGCCATTGTTCTCCAGGGTTTGCTGAACAATACAACTCAGTTTGAGATTCGAGAGTTAGGAGATTGCGATATTGTCGGGGCGAAAGGGCGACAAATCGAAGTCAAGTTTCATTCGGGTGAAACCAAAATGATTGACCTTTATGAAACCTATTGGCTTGACTTGGTTACACGGCTCAGTGCAGCAAATCTCAAAGACAAAGTTGTTCGCGGTTTCGATTTGCTGTTTTACTGGACTTTCTCCAAAACCTGGCAGGCCTTTCGAGAAGCGCCCATGATGCTGGGTGGCGTGCTCATAGCCTTGGTCTTAGTGGCGCTGTGGTATTACGGCACACTCGTGCTGGCCCTAACTGCGATCGCCCATGATCAATCCATCTTTGGAGCAGCAATCCCAGCCATCTGGGCTAATCGCTTTGGGCAGTGGGGAGAAGCCATGGGGGGATGGTCTATATGGGTAGCCGTCAGTTTGCTGCTGACCTTTTTACCCCTTGATTTAGTCATAGACCAAACCGATTTTACAAAGCGCTATTTGCAAAATGAAATCGACCCGGTGACAGGAGAAACGCTCCGCGTCAAAATTCGTAAGCGCTTGATTGAGACCTTAGACAGCGTTCTCGATCACGGTGAGTATGAACGGGTAACGATATTGGCTCACAGCTTTGGCACACTATTTGCGACTGAACTGTTGGCCACCGCTTACCCATTTCCCAAGCCGTTTCGCTACATCACGGTGGCGGGCCCACTCAAATTGTTATCCCTGCGCTCTAGCTGGGTCAATGGGATCATTCAAAAAGCGCTGAGAAATCCTGCCGTTGAAAGTTGGACAGATTACTACTCCGATCGTGATTTGTTCTGCACTAAAGTGCCGGTTTCTGGAGATGTCCCGCCCATTTTCAAAGGGCGCTGTATGTTACAAGATATTCCGCTGCGCGATTGCATCACGGGCAAGTCTCACATTGCCTATTTTGCGCAGGAAGAAGTCATCGACGCTTTAATGAAGTGAGCTGAGGCTGGGGCGTAACCTCGACTCAGCCAAAGCCGATAGGCTGGCACCAATGTGCGCGATCGCACGTCCAACGACATAGACATCACCTTGCATAAAACCGCCCTGCGGCCACAGGATACTCGCGTACCCAATCAATTAAGACGAGTGGGCTGGATCATGGGGAATGTCACTGCAAAATGTTAGGATACGCTACCGTTAAACAAGGTCTTTTTTTCGCTCTTCGTTTTGCCCTTCGTTTTTTCGTGATTGAAGTTGTATGACCTTTACGCCGCAACCCTCGCCCGAAACACCCGACAACAACCCTCCCTCCACCCCGCCCGCACAGTCGACTGGGCCCGCGTCGTCACCATCCAATCACGCCTCCCCTCCGTCTGACGCCAACCCTGCGCCAGAGGCACCCCTCCCTGCACCGGGCGATGCCCCTGACGCCAATAAGCCTGCGCCCGCCCTGCCCGCGCTCGATCAGCCGGTATATTC
>DATNOW010000173.1:0-2211 GCA_036703515.1 Chroococcidiopsis sp. | reverse complement strand
GGCTTGGACGGGCAACACAGTCACCTCAAAACCCAGCGATTGCAAATAGCGGCAGGGGTCGAGCACAGCGCTGTGCTCGGTTTGGACAGTAATAATATGTCGCCCTTTGCCGACGTAGGCCTCGGCGACACCTTTGATCGCCAGATTATTCGATTCGGTGGCCCCGCTGGTAAAGATCAGCTCGTCGGGGGTGGCGTTAATGGCGGCGGCCAGGGTTTCTCGGGCTTGCTTAACGGCCGCCTCTGCTTCCCAGCCATACTGGTGGGTGAGGCTGGCAGCGTTGCCAAAATGCTCGGTAAAATAAGGCAGCATCACCGCCATCACCCGTGGATCGACCGGGGTCGTGGCATGACAGTCTAGGTAAATCGGTCGATGCAGCATAGGGGGCGATCGCCATCGCGATCGGTCAGCGCGGATTCCTCCATTATGAAGAACCGACTGACGTTATGACGGATTCGCTGAGAGCTTAACTATTCCACGACTCGGATTAGCCCCGTGCGTAGCCCATCAAACACCTTATTGATTTGCTCTAGCTCGTCGTCAGAGAGCGCATTTTTAGAAAGCAGGGACGACATGAAGGTCGATTGGTCGGCCCGGCTGATGCGCCGTGTTGAGAAAATGCGCTCTACAATTCTGCCAATAGAATACTCGGTTGAATCCACTTGAGCTTTCACTACACCCACGCAACTTACGAATGCCTACAGGCTTCAGTTTGAGTGTGAACGATTTTTGGCAATAAACCAAGGATGCGGATCACAGCAGTAAGTGACCCGAATCACTATGAAGCTCAGTTCAAAGCTTTAAAGCGGTGGTGGAGCGATTTGCAGTGCTGTTTGTGGCGTGCACTGCAGTTTAAAGTTTGATCTATGGTGTTGTCTATGGTGCGATCGCTTCTTTAAGCTATCCGTAAATACCGAGAACGACAAGGGGGCGTCACCCCATATCGTCCCGACCGATCCCATCCCGACTAATCGGCCCGTGGGCGCTGGGGCAGGTGGCACACCCAAATGACTCTCAGCTAGACCACAAAAACACTAGAACCCAGTCTCCATCGCGCTCTATTCGTTGCAAGGTCATTAAAAGTCTGCCACTTAAAAAATCTGGCACATCGATCCGTATCGTTACGATGGTTGATCATGCACCGTTAGGGTATTGTCTCGCATCGGTCATTCACGATGGTCTCGGATAAGTTACGGCGACAGTTGCGCCAGGAAATGCAGGGGTGGCAGTCGGACGGCCTGATTGATGCCCGCCAATATGAGCAATTGGCTAATCGCTATCAGTTTAGCGCCCTCGAAGACGCCGCCCGCGATCGCTTCGTCTTGATCTTGATTGGCTTAGGCAGCGTCTTGCTAGGTCTCGGCGTGATTACCTTTGTGGCGGCCAACTGGCAGGCCATTCCCCGTGAGCTGCGGGTGCTGCTGCTGCTGAGTTTGTTTGTCGGTGTCAGCGCATCGGGCTTTTACCTATGGCGACGCCCTGTGGGCGCAAATGGTCGCCAGGGTTGGCAGCAGCGCGTGGGGCAGGGGCTGTTGCTGCTCGGCGGGCTAATTTTGGGGGCCAATATGGCCTTGATGGGTCAGCTTTTTCACCAAAGCGGTTCGCCCTATGCCCTATGTTTGCTGTGGGGTCTGGGGGTGCTGGTGATGGCCTATGGGCTGCGCCTGACTTCGCTGGGGGTGCTGGCGTCGATTTTGTTAGGCATCGGCTACTGGCTAGGCGTCCAAGAAGCTGGGTATCCAGGCATTGATCCGGGCTTTAGCATCGCCATACAGCAAATGCCCCTGGCGGCGCTGCTGTTGCTCATTCCCTTAGCCTACTGGTGTCGTTCGCGAGCAATCTTTGCACTAGGGGCGATCGCTGTCGTTTCTTCGTTCATTGTTGTTTTAATCGACCTAGAGCGATTTTTCTTTGATGCGCCGGGGATCATCATCGCGATCGCATTGGCCCTGCCGCCTGCCCTGCTGTGGGGCTATAACGACGATGCCTGGGGGCGCTTAATCCGTCGCCCTGCCTCAAGCTTGACCCCTTCCTTCCGCCCGATTGCCCAATTCCTAGCCGTCCTCTATTTGGCCGCTTCCACCTACTGGTTTTCCTTCCACTGGGCCTGGTGGTCAAATCAAGATGAGCTGCTGGCAGTGCCAGCGCAGATCACGCGGCTGTTTGGTGACGGCTTGCCGGTATTGCTCAACCCTAGCCTGCTGGGTCTGA
>DATNOW010000172.1:0-2075 GCA_036703515.1 Chroococcidiopsis sp. | reverse complement strand
GTAGACGATGCTGCCAAAGGTGCGATCGCCCAGCGGCAAAAACTCAGTGACGGGATACCCGGTGATGTCTGCGATCGCCGCACTCATAAACTCATCTTCCCATTCCAGGCTGTGGGTGCCGCGATAGACCGCACCGGGCAGGTTGTCCACGATCGTTCTAAAGCGAGTCTCACTGAGCTGGAGTGCGTCTTGGGCCTGTTTGTAATCGCTGATATTTTCCACCATGCCAAAGGTCAGGGCGACCTGCCCATCGGGGCCCGCAATGGCACACACCGTCAGCCGTCCCCAAAAGATTTCGCCATTTTTGCGAATATAGCGCTTCTCGACCTGGTAAGAGTCGCGTTTACCGGCGATCAGCTCGCGATACAGTGCGAGATCGAGGCTGAGGTCGTCGGCGTGGGTGTATTGGGTAAACGATAGGCCGCGAAATTCCTCAAAGGTGTAGCCAAACATGTCGAGGGCCGACGGGTTGCAGTCTAGCAAGTTGCCGTTGAGATCGGTCAGCCCAATAGCGATCGCCGCATGGAAGACAATCGACCGAAACCGTTCTTCACTTTGCTGCAGCCGCGCTTCGGCCTGCTTTTGCTCAGTGATATCCCGCGTCACGCAGAGCACCGCAGCAGCCGAGATCGGCGTAAACTGAGCGGCAAACCAGCGATCGCCCTCTGCGGCTGGGAAAACATACTCCAGCTCGACTAAGCGCTGCTGCGCTAGCGTGCGCTCAATGCTCTGCCGGATTGCCTGGGCGCAATCGGGCGGATAGAGCACCTCAAGGCTCTGCCCAATCCAGGTTTGGGGGGTGGCCTGCAAGCCATTGCGATAGCCCGACAAGACGTGCAGGCAGCGCCCGTCCGGATTGTAGATCACAATCAGCTCATTCATCGCCGCCAAAATTGACCGCAGCCCCGCCACCGACTGGAGTAAGGGCAGATCGGGGGCCAGTTGCGCCGCAGCCGTGAGTTCGCGCTGATTACGCTGCTGCATCTGCTCTAGCGCACTGGTGAGGTCGCGGTTGTGCTGCTCTAGCTGCTGCACCCGCTCGGTCAGTTGGGTGGTTTCATCCAGTAACTCTTGGGCGATCGCCACAGCCGGGGAAGCGGTTTCTTCAAGCCCCAGCCACGGCAGCGGCAGCAGCGGCTCACTGGTGAGGCTGGCGGCAAACTGGCCATTGGGCAAGGCTTGGGCGATGCGATAGGGCTGTTGCAGATGGCGGTTGGGCAATAGGGCGACGGTGCCGAGGGGCGAGGCCCAGGTCATGCCAATGGCAGCAGCGCTGACCCGATCGCTGTCGAGCGATTGGGCCAAGGCCACCGCTTGGGCCCAGAGATGCACCTGGGTATAGGCCGTGGCGATCGCACTGGTCAGCGGTCGGTGGTGGCCATAGCGGGTCTGAAACTGTTCCACAAACCGCTGGTTTTCAGGCAGGTCGAGACTTTGGAAATAGCGCTGCACGGCATAGTGCCCAGCGGCATTGGGGCCTAGGGTTAACAACTCCGCTTCGCTCAGGTGGATAGAGAGAATCGGGCGATCGCCTGCCGTTTTGCCTACCGCCGCGTAGTGTCCCCAAAACGCTCGCTGGCTGGCCCCATGCAGGGTGCTAATCACCAAATCAGGGCTGGCCCGATCAATCTGGGCGATCGCGTCGCCAAAGTCAAGCTGGGTCGGGGATACCTGCACTTCCCCGGCCCACTGTCCTCCCTGCTGGGCCAACTGCATCGACAAGATTGCCCGCAGCGTGCGCGTCAGGGCATCACCCTGACCCAGCAGATAGACCCGCTGCGCCCCCGACCGCAGCAGCCAAGCGGCGATCGCCTCCCCGACTTGATTGGGGCAGCCGCCACCATAAAAAATGTGGCGAGACAGCTCTAGCCCCTCATAGTCCCACGGATACCACAGCAGCGCCGCCGCGGCCTCCATGATCGGCACCATCGCCCGGCGGCTGGCCCCATTGCCCCCGCTGAATACCGTTGTAACGCGATCGCGTCCCAATAGCTGACGCAGGTGCGCGCCAAAGGCAGCTGGCGTTGCTTCACTGCCCTGCACCACTGGCTCGATTCGTCGTCCGAGCAGCCCAC
>DATNOW010000171.1:0-2133 GCA_036703515.1 Chroococcidiopsis sp. | reverse complement strand
GGGGTGTTGAGGCATTCCATTAACAGCAGCCCGACGATGGAGCCGTCTATTAGGGCGACAAACATCGTCATGGTGGGGTCGTGCAGCATGTCGTCAAACCACTCGACGGTCATGATCGGCACGGCTATCTGAAAGCGATCGGGCAGGAGGGCGGTGTGAAACCGATTGGTTTGCGCCAAAATTGCGCTGACGCTGTCAAAATCGTCGGCTGTGGCGGGTCTAATTACGGCTTGGGTGGCACGGGTCATTGCGCTTCTAGATCCCATTCGAGCGATATGATTTCTAGCCGATTGTCCTGAGCACTACGGTTCTCGGTTCAACGCTAGGGCGGTTCTGCTAGGGGGCGATCGCGGTCAACTGCCAGCGATCGCCTGATTCCCCGGTGGGGCGTCGGGCGAGCTGCCAACTGTCTTCTTTGCTGGGGCGTTGCAGATAAACCTCAAACCCGGTCTGACGCTGAGTAACGGCGTGATCGGCAAACTCTAGGGTCAGGTCTGCGGTGCCCTCCACCCGATAGGCATTGGCTTGTTCGATTTGCAGGGGCGATCGCTGGGTGACGGTGACGTGTTTGACCGAGATGCGGGGTGGCTCGACGGTGGCCATGCGAGTGCCATAAAGCTGCTGCCCCAAGTCTTGCTGCACTTGGTTAACTTGCAGGGCGATCGCCCGCTCGATGATGGTTGCAGTGGGGCGATCGCCGCTGCCGCAAGCGACTAAAAACATCGCCAAAAGTATCACCAAACCCATCCTCAAACCCATCTTCGAAACCATCTTCGAACCCATTGCCACAATCCGTCGTATTGCCGATTTCATACAGTCGTTCGTAAAGTGTCAAAGTCAGCAAGCTTGCTCAGCAGAACCTATTCACAGGAATGATTCACAAGCTATGGGAAACCGATTGCTCAAGCCCCGATTGCTCAAGCCCCGATTGGTCAAGAAAACGATCTAGAGTAGTGCCAGATAGTCTGTGAGCAGCATAGATCACTAGCCAGGGCTTTTCCTAGATCGGCCCACTGCTCACGCTCATCCTACCCTTTCACCCACTTCATCACACTCGGATGTCTAACAAAACCTTAGGCTTAAGTCCTGCCCTCTACGATTACTTGCTAGACAATTCTCTGCGGGAGCCAGATATTTTACAGAAGCTCCGCCAGGAAACGGCGGAACACCCCATGAGCCAGATGCAGATTGCCCCAGAGCAGGGACAGTTTATGGCCTTGCTAGTGCAGTTGATGGGGGCTAAAAAGGCGCTAGAAGTCGGCGTGTTTACGGGCTATAGCTCGCTGTCTGTGGCCTTGGCGCTGCCGGCAGATGGTCAACTCGTCGCCTGCGATGTCAGCGAAGAATTTACGGCGATCGCCCGTCGCTATTGGGATCTGGCCGGTGTCTCTGACAAAATCACCCTGCACATTGCCCCAGCGCTGGAAACCCTCGATCGGCTGCTGGCTGAGGGTGAGGCGGGCACCTTCGACTTTGCTTTCATCGATGCCGATAAATCAAACTATCAGGCTTATTATGAGCGATCGCTCCAGCTCGTGCGCCCCGGCGGGCTGATTGCCATCGACAACGTGCTGTGGTCGGGGGATGTGGCTGACCCGGCCGTGCAAGACACCCGCACCCAGGCTATCCGCGCCCTCAACCACATGCTGCACCACGACGATCGCGTTACCCTCAGCCTAGTGCCCATTGCCGATGGGCTGACTCTGGCAGTCAAGCGCTAGAGAGGCGATCGCACTCCTCCCACCGGATCAGCCAACCGGATGAGCCAACCGGATGAGGTGCCTGCCCAGCCCGCCTGATTACAATCAAACCACTACGCTAGAATCATCACGACGGAGCTTGCTGTAATCGGCATTCTGTAAGCCTTGGGAGGCATCAGAATCAACGAGGACGGCAAGCGCTCTTTCTATTTGGGGTAGGCTACTTCGAGCAAACCACCGTCAAAACTGTAGGTTGGGTTGAGGCACGAAACCCAACACCCGTATGGGTTACGCCAGCGCGAACCATCCTCCATTGCAATTGGCCCGTTTAAACCACAAAATTCTGCGTGCTCAGCCCGCTGGCGCTAACGCCTTTAAGGGTGACTAGGGTTTGGAACGTGGCCCCAGCTCCCAGCCCGTCGGTGTCGATTTG
>DATNOW010000170.1:0-6502 GCA_036703515.1 Chroococcidiopsis sp. | reverse complement strand
CTTGCTGTATATTCTCAAGGCTCCCCGTCTGCGGACGCGCCCAGAATGGCTCACCCAAATCCCCGATTTAACCAATCTCGAAGATTCGACCCAAGACTTTAAGCAAACCTACGCCAAAACCACACCCAAGCGATCGCCCCGTCCCAAAAAAGATGACGATGACGAGCTCAAGCCCATTGACCTCAGCCAGGTCAATACCAAAGACAATCGCTTTGTCTGGGTGGCCTTGGGAGCGGTCGTGTTGACGATTGGCTGGCTGGTTTGGCAAAGCCAGTAGAGGGAGCCAGCACCTAGGCTAGTTTCGCAGCAGCAGGTAGTAAAGCTGACCCGGGCTATTGATTAACCCAGCGCGATCGCCTGCGACGGTGCCTGTGCCCATAAAAATATCCACCCGTCCGGGGCCGCGAATCGCACCGCCGGTATCGTGGTCGAGGACAAAACGGCTGACCAACTGTTGTTCTAAGGGGCTAGAGGGGGTGCTAGTGGGTTGGATGGAGGATGCTGTGGACTGCGCACTCGCTGCGCCTGCGGGCATCGGCAGCGGCGTGATAATCAGCGCTAGGGCCCCTGGCGGCATAAGCGACTTGTCGGTGGCGATCGAGCGCTCGGCCACGACCGGCACACTTAAACTGCCGGTGGGCGGCTGACCTTGGGTTTCTCGAAAGAAAATAAAACGATTGTTGCGGGGCAGGTAGCGGTCTTGCTCGTCGGGATGCTGCCGAAAGTAGGCGATCACGTTGGGCAGGGTTAGACCCTCAGCGCTCAGCTTGCCGTCGTCTACCAAGGCGCGGCCAATGCCGGTGTAGGGGTAGTCGGTGCGCCCAGCAAACCCTACGGTGAGGGTGCTGCCGTCGGTCAACTGGAGCCGGGCCGAGCCCTGCACCTGGATTAAAAAGGCTTCGAGGCGATCGCTCAACCAAGCAAGCTCTAGACCACGCAGGGGGCCTTGAGAACCCTGTAACCCGTCTACTCCTTCGAGCTGGGCGCGGGTGGGGTGGGACTGCTGCCACTGGTCAAAATCGGGGGGTAGGCGATAGATGGGATAGCGAAACTCGGCGGTCGGCACTCGGCTGGCCCGATAGGTGGGCTCAAAGTATCCGGTAAAGTCGACGGTGCCTAGCCCGTCGCGCCCGACGGATTGGTAAAACTCAAACTCACGCAGCACGGCTGTTTGCAGGTCAGCGGCCGAGGGTGAGGCAACTACCAGTTGGCGAAATCGCTGCAAACTGCGCCGGACGCGATCGCGGCTGATCCCAGTGACGGGGTAGTTGGCGTAGGCAGTGGCGGCGGCGGGCGATCGCAAGTATTGCAGCGAGTAGTCGATGGCGGTCAGCAACCGCCGCCGCTCTTGGGCAGGACTGGAGGCAGCAGCGGGATTGCCGCTCTCAAGCAGGTCGTCAAAACCCACTAAAGCTGGGCTCTCGGCCGCTAGGCGCTGGGGGCTAACGGGCTGGAGGACGAGCTGCGATCGCACGGGTAATGCTAGGCCGAGGGCGATCGCCAAGCCTAGGGTAAAAGCCAGCGGCCATGCGATCCAGCGTTTCATCGGGTTGGTGATCAGAGGGTGAAACATGGGTGAAACAGGATTGGCCGCTAGAAGCGCTCGACGCTGCCAGCAAACAGCGGCTCGACCCGAATCGCAATAATTTTGGATGGACGCGCCACCATATATTCGCCCTGAATATTTTTGATGGGAATGCTAATAAACTCATTCGAGGTCGATTTGGGCACCAGTTCACCGCTATACCACTTCTGGAATTCTTGAATCGTCGGAAACCGCACTTCCTCGCGGTGTCCCCCTTCCATCATGATGTGAACCGCATATTCGCTAGGCGTTCTGGGCATAGTGAATCCTGAAATGTGAACGATAGGAAATAGATGACGGAATGATGCGCTGAAGCTGCCTTTAAGCGCCAAACGCTGGGCAGACTGTCTCACCGCACAAGCCCGCCACCCAATATTAGACGCTGGACGCTAGAAAATCGCTTTTTTAGTGGTTTTTTTGGTGGCTTTTTTAGCGGCTTTTTTTCAGTGGCTCTTGTAATCCCAAGGGCAGGTCTAGCAGGTCGCTTTTAAGACGGCTGATTAAGACTGCCCATTAAGACCGTCCAGGGGGAAAGCCGATTAAGACAGCATGTTAAACCGCTGGAGTTTCGCTTCTAGCAGCTTGGGCAGCGATTTGTGTAAATCTGACTTGCCCGTAAACAGCAGCCGATGCGCGGTCGGTAAATCAAACGGAAACTGCCCCGGCAGATCGGAGCGTTCCATTTGGGTGAGCACAATTTGCTCGGCCCGCTTGCACTGCAAGGCATAGCCCACTTCAACGCACACCTTGGGGCTGGGGATCATCTGGGGCGGCGTGCCGTCGATCTTGAGGATGGGCGTGCTATCGGCAATAAATAGCAGCGATTTACGAATCTTACGCATCAGGGCGCTGTTGAGCCGAGTGGGGCCGTCGGTCAACCGATGGGACTCTTCAAGGGCGATCGCCACCCGCGATCGCAGGTTGAGGGTCGTCAAAACGGCTTGGATTTCGTCGCGCAGCAGCTCGCTCGACTCGGCAAACTCGGTCTGATAGCACAGGAAAATGGTGGGGTCTAAAGACGCCATCACGTCCTGCTTGGTGAAATAAATTTCGTGGCTGATCAGGTCAATGTTGGCAATCACATAGCCGCCACTGCCTTCGATATAAAACTCAACGGTGTCTCCGTCTAGATAGCGCTGAAACCAATCAGACTGGCGCACCACATCGCTATCATCCAAAAAGTCGGCTCTTAGGGCCGACTTCAACAAACTATTTTTACTGAGACGAAGATCGTGGGGGCGCTTTTCTAAGTCGCGACTCGGCTCATAGTTTTCTAAATACCAAGCTTTTAAGGCAATGATAGCCATGCTCTATGTCTCACCACAAATCGCTGATTTCGATGCCCTTCAATTATGACGAAAAAATCTATTTAAAGCGACAACAGCACCCAAAGATCGTACTCACCGAGTGACCTCTCCGCCTAAGTGATACTATGTAGAGCTATATGCAACTGACGAGTGGTTAAAAAACCATTGAAAGTCGATATATTGCTCTCATTGACCAACTAGAGAAGTATCAGTATGTCGCTTGGATGCTGCTGTGGTTAAACGAGACAGATTCACTTTTAACAGATGTTTTGTACCTCTTCAACTAACGTGAACTTGGCTGAATCTGCCAGGGAAGCTTTATCGCTTCTGTTATTAAGATATCACCCTGGGGATCACGATCAAGGTGATGAAATCAAAGTTTACTTTAGTGAATGGAACTGCTCACATTCGTCCTCTGATTACTAAGGAAAAATACTGAATAGCCAGTGCTCTCAGATGCTAGCAGAAACGTCAAACGGCAGCTTGGCAACGGCCTCCCTCGGTGCCCAGAATTTGCGCCAACGGGCGCAAATTCTAGGGTGGAGCATAGGAGTGAAGAAAGGTATGTTTTGTCCGCGTCTTGTCTACGTTTCGCCCATGCTTTGATAGGCTGGCCGGGATTTAGGTGGGATAGCGCTGATCGAGGTGCATGAAGGTATGCAGCAGCACGTTCGCGCCTTGGGTGCATTGTTCGGGCGAGGTGTATTCCTCTTCGGAGTGGCTGACCCCGGCCTGGCTGGGCACAAAAATCATCCCCATGTCGGTGACGCGCCCGATTTCGAGGGCATCGTGGCCGGCGCGGCTGGGCAGGCGGCAATAGCTTAGCCCTAGGGTCTGGCAGACGGTTTCGATGCTGTCTTGGACTAGGTCGGCCGCTAGGGTGGGCTCGACGCAGAGCAGGGGGGACACCTCAATTTGGGTGTGGGTGTCGCGGGCGATCGCCTCTAGACGCTGGTCGAGCAGGTCAGACATATCGCGGATGCAGTCTTTGTAGAGGTCGCGCATGTCTACCGACAGATCGACCTTGCCGGGGACAATGTTGACGGCATTGGGGGCAACGGTGAGGTAGCCGACGGTAGCAACGGGCTGACTGGGCATTTGGCGGGCAATATCGCGCACGGCCAAGATGACTTCGGCCGCTGCCACTAGAGCGTCTTGGCGCATATCCATGGGGGTGGTGCCCGCATGGTTGGCTTCGCCGCTGATGGCGATCGCCGTTCGCTGAATGCCTACCACCCCTTGCACGATGCCAATTTCTTTGTGGCTGCGTTCTAAGACGGCTCCCTGCTCGACATGAAGCTCAACAAAGGCGGCCATGTCGGCACGCGATCGCCGGGCTGTCGCCAAGGCATCCCAGTTGCCGCCAATCGACTCTAAGCAGTCTCGAAATACGCCAAAGGGTGTGCGGTAGCGTTCGGGCTGGTCGAGCAAGACGGTGCCGGCCATCGCCTGACAGCCGATCATGGTGCTTTCTTCGTCGGTGAAGGCAATCACCTCAATCGGATGCTTGAGGCGCTGCTTACTTTCGTGCAGGGTGCGCACCATCTCGATCCCCGCCAAAACGCCGAGCACGCCGTCAAAGCGGCCGCCGGAGGGCACAGTGTCAATGTGCGATCCCGTGGCCAGGGCCGGCGCATCGCTGACCAGCCCCGCATAGGTGCCGATCAGGTTGCCAGCGGCATCAATCCGGGTAGTCATGCCTGCTTCGACCATCCACTGCTGGATCAGGTATCGCGCCTGGAGGGCCTCGGGTGAAAAGGCTAAGCGGGCAATGCAGCCCGAGGGCTGCCGACCGACTTTGGCGAGGCGCTCGATATTGTCATTAAGGCGATCGCCGTTTACCGTCAGCAGGGAAAGGACTGTCATAGAAACCTCTTGCTAGTGGGACGAAGGGTGAAAAAGAAAAAGGGTGAAGGGTAAAGGGTAAAAACCGTAGTGCGGGCATCTTGCCCGATTGGAAGACCTTGGGAAAGTCCGTGGTGTGGGTATCTTGCCTTACACACCGGCCGCTTCCACAGCGGCGATCGCCACGGGTAGCAAGCGCTGGGTGAGAGCGTTGATCACGGCTCGATCGGTTTCGCTCCACTGGCGCGGCCGACCAAACAGGCAGGGTTGCAAAACGGCCCACATCAACCCATCTTGACCAACATGGGCATGGATCAGGGCGCGATGCCCGAAGTTTTGGCGTTCAAATTCGACGTTTAAGACCTCTGGCCCAGCGGTTTCTACATCCTCTACAAAAATTGATGGGGCCAGGCGCAGCGCCGCTGCAAACATGGGATCATCCTTTTCCCACTGTTCTTCTGGTTCCCATCCGCTGGTGCTGGTATCGGGGATGTCGGGAACATTTCGCCAGCAAAGGTTGCGGTAGATGCGCGTATGGGGGTTGCGCAGGTGCAAAAAGCAGCGATCGCTTTGCAGCACTTCACATACAGCGGGTAAGATCCCGACCAGCAGGGCATAGGGATCGGTATGTGCAGCAAAAACAGCCTCTAGCGGTTCGGGCAGGGTAACGTCTGTCATCAAGTTGTTGTGGTCTGGTGATGGTCATGGCGAGCATAGTCGCTACACATCCTAGCAGAGCGCTCTCAGGGATCTTGTTCGTTGCGATCGCTTCCCCCGAATTCCATATTTTCTAGAACTTTCTAGGACACGTCTGCTTTTGAGGACAGGTCTGCCAGAAACGTGTGGACATGGTGAACGAAGGCATTCGCGTCTTCCCAATGAACATTGTGGCCACAGTGGGGAATGATTTCTAACTGCGGCTGAGGGAATGGTGGCTGACTGCGATCGCGCATGGCGGTGTTGATTGCCACAAACTTTTGATCGCGTTCACCGACTATGAGCAGCAGCGGAACGGGATTGGTTTGCAGGTTTGGCCATAGCGATGGCTGCATGCCCGTGCCAAGATAGCGCAGCGATTTGGCTAGCTCTAGGGGATCATTTTGCAATCGGCGCTGCCGCAGTTTGGCAAAGTCGGGATGGGCTTTGATGGATTGAAACAGCGGTTGGTCATACCAGTGGTCTAAAAATTGCGAGAAGGGTTGGGTTTCTAGCGCCTGCGCTCGGCTGAAATCGTGCTGTCGGCGCTGATCCCGCTCTGCTTGGGTTTCTAGTCCGGGGGAGGCCGATTCTAGGATGACGCGCACAAACCGCTGGGGAAAGTGAAGCGCAAGGTATAGGGCGAGTCTGCCCCCCATGGAGTAGCCGACTAAAACACATTGCTCAATTCCTAATGCGTCTAAGAATTCGATTAATCCATGGGCGGTAGAGGACATTTGGTAATAGTTTGCTCCCGCCGTAACCTGGGTATTGCCATGGCCCGGCAGGTCAACGGCAACGCAATAAAAGTGACTCGATAAATGGGGGATCACGTCGCTAAATTCATGGCGATCGCCCATAAATCCATGCAAAAAAAGAATCGGAAAATCGGTCGATTTTCCTTGCGAATCGTAATTAAAAATATAGGGTTCTAGCCTAATCTGCTGTTCCATAAGCGTTCTACAACAATCCTGAATGGATTGCAAAATCCGTAGGGGCGCGGCATTCACTAGAGGGGCTGTGGTGAAATCCGATGGGTTTTGCCCGAATGCCATGCCCTTAAATCTCC
>DATNOW010000169.1:0-7322 GCA_036703515.1 Chroococcidiopsis sp. | reverse complement strand
ATGTCGTATCGATCCGCTCCAGTTCCAAAGGACTTTAAGAGATGAATGGAACAGGTAATCAATATTTACTAGACACCAACCTCGCTAACTGTTTAAGATGTTTCACCCGCTCCCACTGACACACCAGATATCATGTAAGCGGAGCAGAAAAGTCGTTTCCTTAATCCAGTCTTGGATGCCTACCCTAGAACAAATGCTGGCTTGTATACGACTCTGTCAAACACTCTCCAACTTTTATTTGGATATTCGGTTGTTCCGCTTTGACAGTAGACGCAAACAGCTTTATCTCCTAGCAGGAGACACCATTGGAATTACCATCTTTGCCGACGGGCTATGGGAGTTTGACGATGACACAGAAACCTGACTTTCACGCCATATCCCGCAAAGATCTGAGACGCTATGTATTGACCCATCGCGACGATGAGGAAGCGCTTCAGATTTATATGGAACGGCTTAAAACCGAACCAGGTGTGATTCGGCAACGGGGTGGGTTAGCAGAGGTTGATTTAGCGCAGCTAGAGCAACTGATCCAAAACCGAGCCCATCGAGACTGAGGCAGCTAGCTTCCCTGAGTCTTCCGGGCACGTTTAAGCTGTTTCACCTGTTCCAACACCGCGGCAAACCGATCGAGATCGGCCAAATCCTCAGGGCTACCGTGCGCCAAGACAGGCTCACTGGTCATCCTATCCATATACGCCTGAAAGACCTCTTCACTATTGCGATGTTCGAGCAAATAGGCTCGTAACTCTTCACGGCTCATTGCATCAAAGTTGGGGTGTGTCATGCGTAATCCCACTCGCCATTGCGATCAATGATTATTTCCGTCTCTTCGCCTGCCAAGATAAACACCATTCCAGTGCGATGATCTAAACGGACAATGAAGATTGGAAGAAACAGATTCGTTAGTCTCTGACAAAGATCAAAGCATCTCAGTGTCTGTGCTGTCGTTGGCAGAATAGTTGCTCCCTACCCTCACTTTAGCGTGATATTTCCAATGTATAGGATGTAGAGACAGGCTAGGAATCATAGGGATGCAGTGAACATTGCCCACCCTGCTCGCTGATCTACTTTTTGCGACTGCGTTTGGGTTTTGCTGGCGGCTTCTGAATCGGCACCGTGGCCGCAATGCCGTGGAGGGCGATCGCCTGCTGTAATAGGTCGGGGCTGAGGCTGGGGCTGCCGACGGTGCGCCAGTGCAGGATGGCAGTGTGGGCGATCGCCTGGATGGTACCACCGGGCAGGCGCAGGCGGGCGGCGAGTTGCCCCCAGTCGATGGTGGGGTCGAGGGCGATGTCGCTAGGGAAAGCGTGCTGCCAGAGGGTGAGGCGATCGCCCGCGTTAGGTAGGGGAAAGTGGAGGATGGCATCGACTTGGCGCTGCCAGTGAACCTGAACGGCAGGCAGCAGGGGCACACTGAGCAGGGTGAGGCTAGGCTGCTGGCGGCGCTGGCTCAAGAAACGGGTGAGGGCGATCGCATCGAGGGGCGATGAGCGGCGCAGCCAGTGCTGGGCCGATTTGATCAGCACGATGGCGGGGGACGTGCGCTCTAGCTCATCGAGCAGGCGTTCGTGGTCGGCGGGGGCGATCTGGGCCAGGTCGACGGTGGTTAGGGGATGCTGGCTGTGATGGGCGATCGCTTGAGCAGCAAGGGTTTTGCCAGTACCAGGTGGGCCGACGAGCAGGGCGATTGCCCCAAGATTGGCACCCGGATGGGCGATGGAGTCGACGGTGAGGTGCTGGGCGAGGGCTTGGAGGCTAGTCAGCAGCGGGGCGGGCAAAATCAGCTGTGACCATGGGGTGGTGGGAGTGGTGGTGTGGAGGAGGGAGGGAAAGATGGAGGGAGGGTAGGTGGGTGGGTAGAGCAGGGCGTCGAGATCGGCGGGGGTGATGTCTTCGGCTAGCAGGTAGTTGATCAAGGGATCGGAGAGTTTGATGATGCGGTTGAGCAAGGTGTCGGCGGGGCTGGACACAAGCTGCACAAGCTGGTGGCGCAGCAGGGGGGAGGTGGGGGGAACAAGGCGCTGGCGGGCATCGCGCCATTCGGCGTCGTTGCGGCAGAGCAGCTTGAGGGCCAGATCGACTGTGGGCAGGTCGGTCTTTTGGGGGATGTCGTCGCCTTCAAGGAAGCGGTAGAGGCGGGGATAGCGGCGGCTGACTTCGGGGGCGAGGCCCATCAAGATCAGGTTTTTCTCGAATAGGCTGAGCTGGAGGCGATCGCACAATAGCGGCAGCGCCAGGCCAATCCCTCGTTCGCGGCTGGCCTGGATGCGGGCTTCGAGCTGCTGCTGGTAGCTGTGGCTGGCGACCGGGGGTTTGCGATGTTCGTCGTAGGAGACGGGGCCTTCGAGGGAGACGATGTCTTTCCACCAGTGGACGGTGGCTTTATCGGCGCGGTTTTGGGTAAGGCGATCGGTGCTTTTGCTATCTTTGCGCTGACGGGCCACGGCCAGCATCAAAATCCGTTCTAACCAGCTCAATTCTGTTTTGAGGTAGGCCCAGTTGTTAACAAATCGCTCTGGCTGCTCCGATGACATACGCAGTGTGGCCGCAGGGTGTTCTTCCATTGTGGACGTTAGATAGACCAAGTGCGGATCTTGAGACGGAGGTTAATATAGACAGGCGTATGGACTGGTCTCAGATAAACCGTTAAATAAGCCGTTAAACAAACCGATTGTGTCGTTTGGAGCCTTTGGTGTGAAACTTGCCCTCATCGTTGTTTTGGTTTTGAGTGGATTGGGGTTGCTGGTTGAAGTCGGTCTGCGGTTGCTGTTTGGCTTTGGCAACCCGCTGCTCTATGCGGCCGATCCACAAATCGGCTATCTGCTAGCTCCCAACCAAGATGTGCGCCGGTTTGGCAATCGCATTGTGATCAACCAATATTCGATGCGGGGTGATGCCCTTAGCCCGACGCGCCCCACGGCTATGCTGCGGGTGCTGATGCTCGGCGACTCGATCGCTAATGGCGGCTGGTGGACGGATCAAGAGGCGATTATTTCGGCATTGCTGCGTCGGCAGTTGCAAACGGCGATCGCCCCCCTCAGCTATGACACGGTGGAAGTGCTCAATGCCTCGGCCAATTCATGGTCGCCGCGCAATGAGTTGGCCTATCTCAAGCGCTATGGGGCGTTTGAGTCGCAGGTGATTGTGCTGCTGATCAATACCGATGATCTGTTTGGCACGGCACCCACGTCGGTGCAGGTGGGTCGCGATCGCAACTACCCCGATCGCAAACCGCCCCTGGCCATCGTTGAACTGTTAACGCGCTATGTGTTTAAGGCTGGCCCTATCCCCGAAATGGAGGCGGTGCTGGCTGAAGGGGGCGATCGCGTCGGCATTAACCTCGAAACAATCGGGGCCATCCAAACCTTTGCTAAAGACCACAACGCCCAACTGCTGCTGGTGATGACGCCACTGCTGCGCGAAGTCGGCGACCCTGGCCCCAAAGACTATGAAATCAAGGCCCGCCAACGGCTAACGGACTTTACCGAAGCCGCCCAGATTCCCTATATCGATATCCTGCCGATTTTTAACGCCATGCCCGATGGGCGATCGCTCTACCGCGACCACATCCACCTCAGCCCCAGCGGCAACCAAATTGTCAGCAGCACTATCCTCGATCGCCTCAAAACAATGCTGTAACTTCTCAGCAAAATCTTGAAACCGAAAACATCCTCAATTTCGTTCTGAGAAGGCAGATTTCAACGCACGTATCAAAAGATCCGAAGAAATGAGCCCACGACAAAAGTGAGCCAGGATTCTGACTTTAGAGGGCTTGATTCTTCTAGCGGCCTCAACTCCATACTCAACACAACGTCTCTCGGTCATTCCCGTGCAGACGGAAATCCATCTTCAGGGTTCTTACAAGTTGGTCTTACGAGTTTGAAGGGCGATCGCTGAACTGTGGCTCAGATTATTACTTTAGGGTTTTCCACAGGACGTCTCGTCCCATCTTCTCCTATTGCCGGAGTGGGATGTCCGTGGTGATGAGGTACCGTGACAACTTCAGCTTTTTGAATGGGCGCACAGCGGAATAGTTTAAGGGTGGAGCCTTCAGCAATCAGAGCGATCGAAGGCTGGAGATGATCGAAGGCAAAAATAATTTGGTCGTGATAGCCCTGAGCATTTTCGCAGACCCAAACCGTTTGCAGTTTCTTGCCCACCCAATCGGTAGCCCATTGAGGTGTCGATGGGGCTTCCAGGGAAGGAGTCGTGTGGGCGATCGCAATTTCATCGGTTTCTGCAATCGGGTTTAGCGTCACCACATGATTGCTAAACACAAGCTGCACTTGATCAAGGCACACATCGCTATCTTCAAACGTGTCATCTTCAACGACAGCCACGCCCGTCAAGATTTCGCCAATCGGAAATTCATGCGCCATATTTTTCCTGTTTCTTCTTGGCTTGCTTCAATAGTTTAATTGCGGTTTCTGCGTCTCTATCTCCCTTCGCGGCTAGATTGGCGAGTTCACCTACCCGCAAGTCTTGATAGTCTGTCCTAACCTGGTTGACTTGTCCTTGCCCGCCCCCTCGCTGTCGAATGGCAACAGCAAGGGGGACATCTTTTAGCGTATCCAAATTACCTAGTTTTTTGCACCCGCCCTGGGTCAGCTCAATGCCGCCAAACTCATCCATAGCTCGCTATAGCAAGGCCATGGCTTGATGGAGGGTAGAGCGCACCGATGCCGCCGATTGTTGCAGTGCGGCTTGCTCTTGGTCAGTCAGCGTCAGCTCTAGAATGGTGTCAATGCCGCGACAGCCGAGCCGCACCGGCACGCCAATGAACAGATCATTGAGACCATACTGCCCGTTGAGATAGGCGGCGACCGGCAGCAAGCGGGGGCGATTGAGCAAGATTGCTTCCACCATGACGCAGGCGGAAGAAGCCGGGGCATAAAAGGCTCCGCCGGTTTGCATCAGTTCGACAATTTCGGCACCGCCATTGCGGGTGCGGGCTACCAGTCGCTCAATCGTGGCAGCGTCAAGCAGCTCGGTGATGGGAATACCGTTGACGGTAGAGTAGCGCGGCAGGGGCACCATCAGGTCGCCGTGGCTGCCCAACACCATGGCATTGATATCGGTGGCAGCAATGCCCAATTCCATTGCGATGAAGGTCTGAAACCGAGCCGAGTCGAGAATGCCTGCCATGCCCATGACGCGCTGGGCAGGGAGCCCACTGGCCTGCCAGGCCAGATAGGTCATGACATCGAGCGGATTGGTGACCACAATCAAAATCGCATTGGGGGAATGGGCGATCGCCTGTTTGGCGGCGTTGACCACAATTGCAGCATTGGTTTTGAGCAGGTCATCGCGGGTCATGCCGGGGCGGCGCGGCAGCCCAGCGGTGATCACCACAATGTCCGAATTGGCCGTGTCGGCATAGTTATCGGTGCCGGTGATCAGGCGATGATGCCCTTCAATGCCTCTGGCTTCGGTCAGATCCAGCGCCATCCCCTGGGGGCGGCCTGCGACGATATCTAACAGCACCACATCCGCTAAATTCTTTTCGGCAATGCGCTGGGCGAGGGTACCACCGACGTTACCCGCACCAATAACTGAAACCCGTGATGATTGGCAAGCAAGACTAAAACTGAGGGGAGAGAATGTCATAGGTTTGCCCAAACTGAAGGCCATTGGCGATCGCCCCTAGCCCTGATCTGCAATGCCACGGGCAGACAACGCCACCTCCAATCTAGCCTTTAAAAAACGCTCTCCCCTAATCGTGACAAAAGCTAACAGGTGCCAATCCTAAGATCTATAGCACCAGATCTATAGCACCCAGCATTAGCCACCCTGCCCGGCGATCGCCGCCGCCTTGCGCAGTTCTAAATAGCGGTAGAGGTATTCGGCAATGACACCATGCAGCAGCAGATCGCGGGCCGCATTAAAAGGGCTGTTAGGCGCGAGGGGATGGCGATTGGTGATGACATGGTTCCACTCCCAGTCGCCCGTAATCTGGCTGACATAGATGGCAAAATTTTCGTCAAACTGCAGCGATAGCACCGCCCGCTCAAACTCATCACAGGTCAACAGCAGCGAATAAAACACCTTAAATAGCTCGATTGCCGATTCCAGGTCGAGAATTTTTGTCCAACTGCGTTTTGACAGGTCAATATCCAGCACAACGGGCTGCACGCTATCAAAATTGAGCGATCGCTCCTGCACCTGTTCTAGCCAGTTGGGGTTGCGCCGCTGAGCTTCCGCAAAATCGAGCACAAAGTTATAGAGAATCAAGTCATGCTCCAGAAACGCATTGTCAGCCAGATCGGCCACCGTGCGCGGATAGAGAGTCGACTTTTCGATCGTGGGGTCGGGGCCATTGTCGATCAAAAAATTCACCACGTTGGAGCCAATGCAAAGGTGCCGCACAATCAAATAGCAGGCTTCGGGAGTAACAAACGTCTCCAGAAACCACGCCGCCGAGCGGTGCATCAGCCCATAGTGACTAAACTGGAACGGCAGCAGCCGTTTGACCGTCATAATTACTGCCAGCAGCAGATTGGCAATAACGCGAATCGGGTTGAGCAAATAAACCCGCGTCCAGTGGCGCAAATCTTGAATCATGTAGGCCTTGGCCACCAGATCAACGGGGATAGACGCATCCAAATACAGCGCATCCCAAACGTTGGGGTCACGGCGATCGCGCGGTTGGGGAGTATAGGGGGGCGGGCTACTGGGCTGGGCGATCGGGGGATTGGCCTCAGAGTTAGCGGTCGATGTAAACGCTTGCACGAAAACGTCTCCTGGATGAATAGTACGGGTGAAGGATGCGCGTGAAGGATGTGTGTATGGGCGCAAAAGTATGAAACCGGAGTACAGCGCAGCAAAAGACTACGAGTGGGAATCGTGCAGCGTTAGCGAATTTCTTCGAGCTGCAACAGATAGAGTCGAGCGGTAACCTGGGCCGTTTTGACAATGCGCTGGGCAATGTCGGCCGTCATCCACTCCGCCTGGAGTAGGGCATTGAGTTTGCCGATGTGAGCGTCGTCATTTTCGCCGTGATAGGCCAAAAACGACACCTGATCGGGGCGGAGATGGAGGGTTTGGCGAATTTGCTCAGCCCACTGCCCCGCCAAACGGTTGCCCAACCCCTCAATAATGAACATGCTGCCAATCAGATCAACCGGATTTTCACGCGAGGCCTGGTGAAAGATAAACGCCGACAGGGCTTCGCTGCCAATGTTTTTCTCGGCATTGACGATGTCTTCTAGCATTCCCCCCACCGCCACATAGTTGCGCTCTAGCATCTGATAGTCGCGATGCTCGTCTTGGGCATGGCCAATAAAGGTCGATCGCAGCCGAAAATCGGTCATATTCGAGGCGGC
>DATNOW010000168.1:0-9723 GCA_036703515.1 Chroococcidiopsis sp. | reverse complement strand
TGACGGGTAACGATGGCATTGTAGATCGGGTGCGAGCCAAGATGGTGGGTGCTTCAGATTTTTTAGCCAAGCCTGTGCAGTCTGAAAAACTATTATCAATGGTGCAGAAATATGTGACGATTCAGCCGGAAACATTAACTTTAGACTCGGGATTACAACCCTAAACCAACTCCCCCATTCAATATTATTGGTGAATTTATGAGCATCGTTTTGCTAGTTGAAGATAGTTTGACAGAGGCTGAAATTTTGACTCGACATTTGCAGCGCGCTGGGTTGGCTGTGATCTGTGTCCAAAGTGGAGAAGAAGCTAGAGCGCAGTTGAATTATGCTAAACCCGATCTCATTGTTTTAGATGTCATTTTGCCAGGACAAAGCGGTTTTGAGCTTTGTCGTGAGTTGAAAAATAATCCAAATACAAAGTTTATTCCAATCGTGATTTGCTCCACTAAAAACACTGAGGCAGACAAAATGTGGGGCAATATGCTAGGCGCAGATGCCTATATTTCTAAACCTGTCAATCAATCTGATTTATTGCAAGTTGTTCAAAATCTCATCCGGTTGTAAACCTTATGAGTGTCCAGATCATGTCTCAGTCAAACTTACTGCACCAAGCAAAACAGGGTGATCCATCGGCGATCGCCACCTTGATAGGCAAGAGACTTAGCGCTAGGGGCATTACTGTTAACGCCAATAGAACAGATACCGCTTTAGAGATTTGGATAGATGGAAAACTGGTGCCGGATGAGGAATACATCTTAAACTATGTCCGTCGCGGCTTTGAAAGTCTTCAGGCCGACAGCATTCAGCAGATCGTATTGCATGGGCGAGGAGCGGGCACCTCCATTCCTAGCTGGACGCAGGTGATTAATCTAAAGCCGCCCAATCCCTCGCAGAGATTGCCCCCGCCGTCGGCATCCGCGAGGCAATTTACGCCACCCTTACCATCCGCTCTACCCGCAGAACCTGTGCCCAGCGTTCAACCCACACCGATCGAGAGACTGCCCGCATCTACCGATTTAGCCTCTCCGTCTGCTGTTCTATTTGCTGCTCAGTCTGCTGCCCCATCTGCATTACTGCCCAGTGCTCCAGCGCCCTTCATTGAAGCATGGCTAGAGCAAGGTCTGGCGATCGCCCCCACCCTCCCCACTGAGGCGCACTCACAGCCATCCCCCACCATACGCCTGCTCCGATTTCGCTTAGGGGATGATCAGTCGGCGCTGTTACCGCTCCCGGTGATCAAGCAAGTGTGGACGGTTCGGCTCAGCGAAATTCTACCCGTTCCGCATGTGTCACCCTGCGTTGTAGGCGTTTACAACTATCGGGGGGAGATTTTGTGGATGGTAGATCTTGCCGCCCAGATCGGGTTAAGACGCGACCTCGACAAAAATGCGGAGTTGACCATGCCATCGGTCATCACTGCGATCGCCCTCCAAATTGAGGATGACTCCTTAGGGTTAGTGGTGCCCAACATCTTTGATATTGAAGAACATCACCCTAACCAAATTCAGGCTCCCTCCCAGGGATTATTTTCTGAGCACACGTTGCCCTTCATTGCGGGCTGTCTGCTCCAATCTCGGGGCATCGTCCTGGATGCCAGTGCGCTCTTAAATGACCCTCAACTGCAGGTTCATTCTATGCATCTCTAGAGTTGCACGGCTAAAAAAGACTCCACGCTACTTTTTGACAGCAAAGCTCTACCTCGTGCCCAAAAAATAAAAATCTGGCTTGAGTGAATTCAGCATCTTGCCTGTCGGCACCGTCCTGCCTATCGGCACCGTCTTGTCTGTCGGCACTATCCCGCCTGTCGGCACTATCCCGCCTGTCGGCACGATCTTGCCTGTCGACATGATCCCGTCTGTCTACACGATCTCGCCTGTTGGCACAGTCGGCATGCACAGTTAGCACGCACAGTTGACACACACAGTCGGCATGCACTCAGAAAAGTCTGCCAGTCCACTGAAACAGGGACTTCTACCATCGTCTAGCCGTTCGCTAACCGTTCGCTAACCACCAAACCAGACTGCCCCCGGATGTCCATCCGCACCGAACGGAAACTTCCATCGCTCTACTTTCCCATGCTTCGTCATTACGCCGATCTATGACTAGTTTTTTTCCACCCAACCCCACTCATTCCAATCCTCAGCCCACACCAATGCCCTTTGATCTGTTCCCCGACTTTGAAGACGGTGACAGCTTAAACCATGCATCCTCTGGCCCCCCCGCCCCCTCACAAACCACCAAACCCACACCGCCAACCTGGGACAAAACGCGCCATACTGCCACCCCAGAGATCGCAGAGTTTTTATCAGAAAATCATCACGCCACCACCGCCGTTCGCGCCATCAAAACCACATTGGAGCAGACAAAAGCCTTGGAAAATCCTGAACTACAAGAACAGCTGCAATATCTTGAAGATCTAGTTCAAGATTTCTTTGAACCCGGTAATGGCAGTCACGCTGAGCAGTCGCAACTCAAGGCCAGTCGCAAGATTGTGGCTAATATTGCCCAACAGATGCGGCAGGCCTCTAGCCCTGAAGCAAGCGCCCACGTCGTTGTAACCCAGATGCTGATTGCATTAAAAGCCAATCGCGCTTGGCTGTATCGGTTTGATCAAGACAAGCAGGGCACCATCTTGGCAGAAGCCCTATCGGCAGGCTGGACTCCGGCTCAGGGCCAATTGGTCATGGCCCAGTGCTTTGGGCTCAATAGTCAAACAGAGTATGCCCAGCATCAGTGCGCCCTCATCCACGATATCGATCAGCCGCAGTTAACCCCCTTTCAACGCCAGCTCTTAGAGCAATACCAAATCAAATCTAGTTTGGCCTGCCCGATATGGGTCGGGAAAACCGTGTGGGGGCTGCTGGTGATTCAGCAATGCCAAGCCTCTCGGCAGTGGAATGAGATGGAAGTGAGCTTGGTAGAACAAATTGCCAATCAGTTCTCGCTGCTGCTGCAACCTGTCTACTGGCAGACAGAAATGCAAAAGCAGACCGATGGCGAACGTCTAATTTCCAAAGTGGTGGAGCGCATTCTCAGTTCGGTAGATTTACAAGACCTGTTTAACACGACCGTCAAAGAAGTCCGCCGCTTTTTACAGGCTGATCGCGTCGGGGTGTTTCAGTTTTACCCCGATTCAGGTTACGACGATGGTGAGTTTGTCTCTGAAGACGTACAGCCAGGCTTTACATCGGCGATCGCCAATCGCATCCATGACCACTGCTTTGGCACACAATATGCCAATCAATATCAAAACGGACGCATCCAGTCCGTCAGCGATATTCACAATGCAGGTTTGAGTAATTGCCATATTGAAGTTCTATCCAAATATGACGTGCGCGCTAACCTGATTGTCCCGCTGCTCAAAAACCGGGAACTGTGGGGATTACTTTGCATCCATCAGTGCAGCGCCCCCCGCCAGTGGCAAAACGCAGAAATCGACTTTGCCCAACGGATCGCCAACCAGTTTAGCGTAGCGCTACAGCAGGTTGAATATGTCGCCCAGCTTTCTAAAGTAGTGGAGCGGGAACGCGTCATTAGTAAAGTGCGGCAAACGCTCGATATCCAAAGCATCTTCAACGCCGTCACCTACGAAGCCCGCAAGCTGCTTAATGTCGAGCGATTGACCATCTACCAATTTCGCGACAACTACTATGGCGACTTTGTCGCCGAATCGCTCACGGGTGATTGGCCCAAGTTAGTGGGTAGCGGCTGGGAAGACACCTATATCCATGACCATCAGGGCGGACGGTTTCAGAAAAATCTGCCCTATATTGCCGATAACATTCATACAGGAGAAGTCATCTGGGAGAATGGCCAGCTCAACCGTCAGGCGGCCAAACGTCCGCTCTCAGACTGCCACATCAAAGTATTAGAAGGCTTGCAGGTGCAATCCTTTGCCGTTGTCGCGATTTTCCAGGGTGATCGACTCTGGGGATTACTCTCGGCCTTCCAAAACACGGGTTCTCACCGCTGGGAAGACGAAGAGATTACCCTAATGATGCGGATTGCTGAGCAAGTAGGCATTGCCATTCAGCAATCAGAATATGCAACTCAATTGTCTAAAACCGCAGAACGGGAACGGGGGGTTTCCCAAGTGCTCAGCAAACTGCGGCAAACGCTGAATATCCAGAGCATTTTTAACATCGTCACCCAAGAAGCGCGACGCTTGCTGAAGGTAGAACGATTGACCATTTACAAGTTTCGAGAAGATTACTTTGGCGACTTTGTCACCGAATCCGTTTCGGGCGATTGGCCCAGACTGGTCGGCAGCGGCTGGGAAGATCCCTATCTGAGTGAGCACCAGGGTGGACGGTTTCGGAACAACTTGCCCTTGGTGGTTGACGACATTCACTTGGGAGAAACCCCCTGGGAAAATGGTCGCCTCAACCGCACCATCGCCAGAACCCCTATGACCGATTGCCATATCGAAGCGCTAGAAGGCTATCAGGTTAAGGCTTGTGTGGTGGTGTCTATTTTTCAGGGCAATAAGCTGTGGGGTTTGCTCTCGGCCTTCCAAAATACCGCCTCCCGTCGCTGGGACAATGAAGAGATCACGCTGATGATGCGGATTGCCGAGCAGGTGGGGATCAGCATTCAGCAATGTCAATATGCAGCCCAATTGGCCAAAACCGCCGAACGCGAACGGATCCTTTCCCAAGTGCTCAGTAAGCTGCGGCAAACGCTGGATATTCAGAGCATTTTTAACATCGTCACCCAAGAAGCGCGACGCTTGCTGAAGGTAGAACGATTGACCATTTACAAGTTTCGAGAAGACTACTTTGGCGACTTTGTCACCGAATCGGTTTCGGGCGATTGGCCCAGACTAGTCGGCAGCGGCTGGGAAGATCCCTATCTCAATGAGCACCAGGGCGGACGGTTTCGGAACAACTTGCCCTTAGTGGTTGACGACATTCACTTGGGAGAAACCCTCTGGGAAAATGGTCGTCTCAACCGGGTCATTGCGAGAAAACCCATGACCGATTGCCATGTTGAGGCGCTAGAAGGTTACCAGGTTCAAGCCTGTGCGGTGGTCTCTATTTTCCAGGGTAATAAGCTGTGGGGTTTGCTCTCGGCCTTCCAGAACACGGGTTCTCGCTGCTGGGAAGATGAGGAGATTACTCTGATGATGCGGATTGCAGAACAAGTCGGCATCAGCATTCAGCAATGTGAATATGCGGCTCAATTGGCCAAGACCACTGAGCAAGAGCAGATCTTGTCGCGGCTGAGCACCAAGATCAGGCAAGCGGTCGATCTAGAAACTGTCTTTAACAGCGCCACCCTGGAATTGCGCCGTTTGATGAATGTGGATCGGGTGGTGGTGTATCAGTTTCGAGCCGACTATTACGGCGATATTATCGCTGAGTCCAAAAAGGGCGATTTGCCTAGCCTAGTGGGCACGGCTTGGGAAGATCCCTACCTGCAAGAACATCGGGGAGGGAGATTTGTGAAGAATGAACTGCTGGTGGTCGAGGATATTTACACAGCAGGGATGACGGATTGCCACGGGGAAGCTCTGGAAGCCTTTGGGGTGCGTGCTTGTGCGGTTGCAGCGATCTTTCAGGGGCAGCAGCTCTGGGGATTGCTGTCAGTGTTTCAGCATGGCGGCCCCCATCGCTGGGAAGACGGCGAAGTGAAGCTGCTGTTGCAGGTCGCGACTCAAATCGGTCTAGCTCTGCAACAAAATGAGTATTTGCAACAGCTCAAACACCAAGCAGAGGAAGGGGCACAGGCGATCGCCCGCGAAAAAGAAGGTAAAGAGCGCATTCAGCAAAACGTAGTGCAACTGCTGCGCGCCGTCAGACCCGCCTTAGAAGGAGACTTAACGGTGCGAGCCCCAGTGACCGAGGATGAGGTGGGCACCGTCGCCGATGCCTACAACAACACCATTCACAACCTGCGGCAGATTGTCACCCAGGTGCAGGCGGCGGCGATTAAGGTAGGGCGCACCTCCCAAGATCGAGGCACAGCCATTTCCGAACTGTCGCAACAGGTGCAGCAAGAGCTGCAAGAAGTTACCCAGGCCCTACAGCGGATTGAAGGGATGGTCAGCACTTCGAATGCTGTTGCCGCCAGTGCTCAGCAGGTAGAAGCAGCGGTGCAGCAGGCCAATAATATTGTGCGGGCGGGCGATGTTGCCATGAACCGCACAGTAGACGGGATTTTGGGCATTCGCGAAACCGTCTCTGAAACCAGTAAGAAAATTAAACGCCTGAGTGAGTCTTCCCAGAAGATTTCTAAAGTGGTGAACTTGATTAGCAATTTCACCACTCAAACCCAGCTACTTTCGCTCAATGCGGCCATTGAGGCCACCCGGGCAGGTGAGTATGGACGAGGGTTTGCAGTAGTTGCCGATGAGGTGCGATCGCTGGCCCGACAGTCGGCGGAGGCGACCACTGAAATCGAAAAGCTGGTGCAGGAAATCCAAATGGAGACCACAGCCGTTGCCGCAGCGATGGATGTGGGGATCGATCAGGTGGTCAATGGCACTACTTTGGTCAACGAAACGCGTCAGAGCCTCAATGCCATTGTGATGGCTACCGATGAAATTAGTCAGCTCGTGCAGGGCATCACCCACGCGACCCAATCGCAGGCGCAGCAAGCGCAAACCGTGACCCAGGCGATGACCAATGTATTGGCGATCGCCGACAAAACCTCCGCCGACACCCAATCGGTGGCGCTGTCCTTCCAGGAATTGCTGGAAACTGCCCAAGACTTACAAGCCAGCGTGGGGCAGTTCAAAGTCAACGCGTAAGGCGCAGGGAGCCGAAATTCACGATCGCGAAACTCGCCAAACGCTATCTAGCGCCCTCAATCCACACCTCACACAGCCTGTCTATCAAACAGAGCTTGGGGAACTTGGAAAAATCCGATTCTTCCACCCTGGGGACTGGGGGCGCATCCATCCTTCCATGCAGCAACGCCCATTTTGCTGTCCACCTCCTCTTCTATTGGTGCCATGGTAAACAATTCCACAGTTTCAGATCAGAGCTACCCCCTCTTTGTCAGCGAAGCACACGATTTGCTACAGGTGATTGAGCAAGAGCTTTTAACGCTCAAAGACGATCGCACTCTGCCCAAAGTGCACAGCCTCATGCGCGCTGCTCACACTTTAAAAGGAGCTGCCGCTAGTGTGGGATTAGAAACAATGACCCGCATTGCCCATGCCCTAGAAGATGTCTTTAAGTCTCTCTATAACCCGGAGGTGGTGCTTGATGCAGAGTTAGAATCCTTGCTATTTGAAAGTTATGAGTGCTTACGGCTGTGTCTCCAGGCAGCAGATACTCAAGGTTTTCAGGGCGATCGGGCCATGCAGCCTGCCGAAGAGATTCTCAACCGCGTGGCTACAATCATCAGCCAGATTCAGACCAAGCTAGGCGATTTTTTTGACCAAGAGGCGGCGTTGCCTAGCTCCGAAGAACTAGGGTTTGATATCACCCAATCAATCTTTGAATCAGGGGTGGATCAGCGCCTCACCCAGCTCGCCCAAACATTACAAACGACGAACGATAGCGCCCAGATCGCAACAGAGCTACGCAGCTATGCAGAGATTTTTTTAGGGCTCGCCGAGTCGCTCAATCTACCGGGATGGGGTGCGATCGCCCACGGGACGCTGGCCGCATTAGAGGCCCATCCCCAGCAGGCGATCGCGATCGCCGCTGCCGCCCTCGCCGACTGGCAGCAGGGTCATGCTGCCGTGCTCGCAGGCGATCGCACCCAAGGAGGCACCGTTTCGCCTGCATTAAAGCAATGGAGTGTCATCAACCCAGCAGGCTCAGCAGACCCAGTGCCGCTGACGGATGATCTATCCAGTCTGCTCAGTGAAATTCAGACGCACTTTGAAACCTATCCGGGGCAGGACCCACCCCTCACGACCATGGAGCCAGAGGCAGCCAACCCCGTTGATTTAGAAACCGACTCGGCGCTGGCCGCAGCATTCGAAGAGATGTTTGGTCAGACGACTGCTTCCCCTCAGCCGCCCCCCGCCGACCGGCCCATCCCAGACCCAGCAGACGACACGAGTGCCCCTCGTAGAGGCGATCGCCCTCATACACCAACTGCTCCCGTTTCGCCGCAGGGAAGCGATCGCCCTCACCCCAGCGCTCCGGCGATTCCGCCCACTGCTCCTTCTTCCCCATCTACTTCTCAAGCCACTTCCCCATCTACTTCTCAAGCCACTTCCCTTTCAACGTCCCTTTCCGCTCCATCTCCGATTTCAGCCTCTCCCCCACCAATCAACTCAGCCGCCAATTCTGCCCCACAGCCAGAATCAGGCGCATTGTCCATGTCTTCAAGCCAAGCCATGATTCGGGTGAATGTCGGACGTTTAGCTCAACTCAATCGCTTATCAGGAGAACTGTTAACCAATCAAAATCGGCAAACGGCAGAGATTGGACAAGCCCAAAAAATCATCCGCGAAGTCGTGCAACTGGTGCAAAACCAGCAGCACACGCTCAATACCATGCAAGACTGGGCCGATCAGCGCCGGTTTAAACACAGCTATGCCAAGTTGAAAAACGGTAGCCCCCAAAGCACAGCAGAGCCCTCTCGGGTGGGCGATCGCTCCGCCGCAGCCGCCGTCTCAACAATCGCCCCCTTGGGGGCCTTACTGCAGTTTGATACCTTAGAGTTCGACCACTACAGTGAACTCGATCTCCTGCTCCAGTCCGCCCTAGAGCGCCGAACTCAAATTGAAACGCGGGTTGAAACCCTATCGCTGCTGATTCAACAATCCGATCATTCCCTCGAAAAACAGCGGCGTCTGCTAACAGAAGTGCGCGATGATCTGACCTTAGCGCGGATGCAACCGTTGGGTGAAGTGCTCAACCGCTTTCAGCGCATCCTGCAACAGCTGACCACAGCGCGACACAAACCTGTGACGCTGTCGCTACAGGGCACCGACGTGTTAATTGAACGGGCGATCGCCGATAAACTCTACGATCCACTCTTGCACCTAATCCGCAACGCCTTTGACCACGGCATCGAAACGCCAGAAATCCGCCGCCAGCAGGGTAAGCCAGCCACTGGGCAGATCCAAATTCGAGCCCATCAAAAAGGCAATCGCACCATCATTGAAGTCCAAGACGATGGCAAAGGTATTGATTTTCAATCCATCCGCCAACGCGCCATAGAGCTCAATCGCCTATCCCCCAAGCAAGCAGGGCAACTACCTGAAGCCCAACTTGTAGAACTTCTCTTTGAACCGGGTTTTTCTACCGCCTCTAAACTCACCGATCTGTCAGGGCGCGGCATCGGCTTAGATGTTGTGCTCTCCCAAATTCGAGCATTGAATGGCTCCGTCACCGTGCAATCGCAGCTCCAGCAGGGTACTACCTTTTCACTGCATCTCCCCTCAACGCTCACTATCACCAAACTGATGCTATGCCACGCCAATGGCATGACCTATGCATTAACCATAGATGTCATCGACCAGGTGATTTTGCCCAACCCTAACCAGATTCATCGCTTAAATGGGCAAAAAGCGCTGTCGTGGCGCAAAGAAAACACAGATTATTTAATTCCAATTTGGAAGTTATCGGATTTAGTTACTTATTCCACGCAAGCCTCTCCGACCCCCCAAACATCTCACGATTTAGCAGCCACACCGGGGCTGAGATTACATCAAAACACTCCACAATCAACGATTTTGTTGTTGAACCATGCCAATCAACTGCTTGGTCTAGAAGTCGATCACGTCTTAGGAGAACAAGAATTAGTCATTCGTCC
>DATNOW010000167.1:0-4239 GCA_036703515.1 Chroococcidiopsis sp. | reverse complement strand
CACCACCATCCCCAACTACAAAACTGGCGAACACACCGGAGCAGTGGTCGAAAACGTCAACATCACCGATGTCAAACGCCTCTCCGAAGACCAGCGCTGGTATTGCTGTGCTTGGGGCGGCTCCGAAACCCGCGCCACGGTTCCCGGTGGCTGTGACGATGTGCCTAACCTGCTGGGGCGCTGAGGCCATGCATGCATCAGCTCATGAATGCATCAACTCATGAATGCATCAACTCCTGAATGCATCGGCCCATGTTGGATTTTAGAGTTGCAATTTTGGACGTTTCTTGACACACCTTTGGGTTTAAACGTGAAGCGCTATAATCGCTTAATGCATCTTCAGTGGGTATCACGCATTACCAAACAGCGGCAGTCTTAGCCAAGTGCGCGATCGGGGATTTCCCAACCCCGCCTATTCCAGAACATTTGAGCGTTGTATGTACAAAACGTCCGATCTTCACGTTGTCGAAACTCGCCCCTTAATTACCCCAGCGACGATTCACAACGAGCTTCCCATTTCTGATACAGCGGCTGCTCTGGTTGCTGAAACCCGCGATCGCATTCGTAATATTCTGCAAAATGAAGACCGTCGCCTGCTGGTGATCGTCGGCCCCTGTTCGGTTCATGATGTTAACGCCGCCTACGAATACGGGCAGAAGCTGATCGCCCTCCGCAATGAGTTGAGCGATCGCCTCGAAATCGTCATGCGCGTTTACTTTGAAAAACCCCGCACGACCATCGGCTGGAAAGGGTTGATCAACGATCCCCACCTTGACGGCAGCTACGATATCAACACCGGGCTGCGGCTAGCCCGCAAGCTGCTGCTCGATCTAGCAGAAATCGGTCTACCGGCGGCTACCGAGCTGCTCGACCCCATCATTCCTCAATACATCGCCGACGTTATTGCTTGGACGGCGATCGGTGCGCGCACCACCGAAAGCCAAACCCATCGCGAAATGGCCTCTGGGCTTTCCATGCCGATTGGGTTTAAAAATGGCACTGACGGCAGCCTCCATGCCGCTATCAACGCCATGCTGGCCGCCAGCCGCGTTCACCATTTCCTGGGCATCAACGATGAGGGCTTAGCCAGCATCGTCACCACCACCGGCAACCCCGACAGCCACATTGTCTTGCGCGGCGGCAAAGACGGCCCCAACTACAGCGCCCTGCACGTCCAACGAGCAGCCCAAGAGCTGTCGGCCCTGCGGCTCAACCCCCGCGTCATGATCGATTGCAGCCACGACAACGCGGGCAAAGATCACAACCGTCAACCCCTGATTTTGCGCGACATTGCTGATCAGCTGCTGGCGGGCTCGCGCAACATTATGGGCGTCATGGTCGAAAGCCATCTGGTGGCCGGCAAGCAGTCGATTCCCAGCGATCTGTGCAACTTGGTCTACGGGCAAAGCATCACCGATGCCTGTGTAGACTTTGACACCACGGCTACGATGCTACGCAGCTTGGCTAGCGCTGTCACCGATAGCTGCCTCCAGCCTCACTAAGGCTCCAGTTGAGATCACCTAAAACGCCCAAAGGGGGCTCACAATCGTGAGCCCCCTTTGGATATTTGACCGTGCGGAATTCTTTAATGCACTTATTGAACAGGCGATTCTGCGTTTTACAGCACGCAGCCAGCGATCGCCTCAACCGGATAGCCCACAGCCTTCCACGCGGCCACGCCACCCCGCAGTTCTGAGACATTGAGATAGCCCGCGCCCCGGAGCTGCGTCGCGGCGATCGCCGTTTCGTCGTCGGTTGCGCCATAGACATAGATATCGCGATTGCGCTCCAGGCTCGACAGCGATCGCTCGATTAAATCGGTCATGGGCATCGAAATCGCACCCAAAATGTGGCTCAGGTTAAATTGAGGGCGATCGCGAACATCGATGATAGTCAATGCAGGCTCCCCCCAGTCCAAGCGAGCCTTGAGGTCATGCACACGAGATTTTGCCTGAAGCTCAGGCGGCACTGGAATAAGCCCAAATACGTGAGTCATGAGGAGCACTATAAAATTCTGTTACTAACTGCAATGTAACAATAATTCTTAAGAATCGCAAACTATCGTATCAGAGATATTTACCAGAAGATCGCTTTGTGCATTGGCTCCTCAGATCCTGTGTTGGAGTGGGTTGGGGAGCGGCCTTTTTGGGCCGTGTCCACGCCGAAATTCGTCGGAGATGTCAAGATTTAGAAGAACGCTGTGAAGTTCTAAGATTCTTATGTCTGACGTGCCCTTCTCCATTGCTCAGCACTATCATGAGCGCACTAAATATAGTGCTGCAAGCATCGCTCAAAATGCTTCGCGGATTGACCCGGCCAAGCAGCCGATTCCGTTTAAGGAATATAAAATTGGCACGATCTACGACCTCAAGCCCTACCTGGGCAGTCGCGCCAATGCGACCGATGCTGACGAAGCCAAGTGGAGACGGCTCTCTCGACTGTTTTATTGCAGCTATGGGCTAACCCTGAAACTGATCACTGGCGTGGGTGACGCCATGTATCTGCGGGCGGCTCCATCGGCGGGTGGTCTCTACCCGGCCGAAATCTATTTGATTTCGCGGGGCACGCCGTTTTTGTCGGCGGGGCTTTATCACTATCAGCCCCAGTCGCACTCGCTGGTGCAGTTTTGGGATAGCCACGTCTGGACAACGCTACAGCAGGCCTGCGGCTGGCATTCTGCCCTCGACAGCACCCAACTGGCCCTGGTGACAACGGCGGTGTTTTTCCGCTCGTCCTGGCGTTACCAAGACCGGGCCTATCGTCGCATTTTGCTGGATACGGGGCATCTGCTGGGCAATGTGGAACTGGCGGGGGCGGCCAATGATTTTCGCCCCCATTTGATCGGCGGCTTTTGCGATCAGGCGGTCAACGGGCTGCTCTATCTCGACCCTGAGAAAGAAGGGGCGATCGCCGTCATGGCCCTAGCGGATCTGCTCGACGTCCAGGAAAATTTGCCGCTGTTCCCTACGGTCTTGCCCTCGGCGACCCAAGCAGAAGACGCTACCATCCCCGATGGTGAACTGCTGGCTGTGCTGCACCACGCCACCTCCATTGAGCCTGAGCAAGATATTGGCCCGTCCTCTGCCTTGGCCCTGTCGGCCCCCGAGGATGACGCCATTCCGACCGATAAATACAATTTTCCCTTTTGTCTCAAAGTCCCGACAGCGACCGCGCCACTATTCTGGGGCGATGGCCTGGTTGGGCTAGAAAACACCATCCTCAAGCGGCGCTCGACGCGCGAATATACCGGGGCGAGCCTGTCGCTGGAGGAGTTAAAGCTACTGCTCGATTTTACCTATCAGCCGCAGCACTATTTTGAGCAGGGGCTCGATCGCACCCCCGATTTCTTTGACCTCAGCCTGATTCAAACGTTTGTGGTCAGCTCTGGGGTGAATGATCTAGAAGAAGGCTGCTATTACTACGCTCCCAAGGCCGAGGAGCTGCGCCAGATTCGGTTCAAAAACTTTCGCGACGAGCTCCACCGACTCTGCCTGTGGCAAGATTTGGGGCGAGATGCCGGGGCGGTGCTGTTCCACACGGCGGACCTGAAGCAGGCGATCGCTAAATATGGCGATCGCGCCTATCGCTACCTGCACATGGATGCGGGGCACTTGGGGCAGCGGCTCAATCTGGCGGCGATTTATCTGGGGCTAGGGGTGAGTGGCATTGGCGGCTTCTTTGATGACGAGGTCAACGAAGTGCTGGGCATTCCAGAAGACGAGGCCGTGCTCTATATCACTACCCTGGGGCGACCCAGTTAAGGGCGTGAACGCAGCACGGTCATAGCACGAGTTCAAAACACGGGTTCAAAACACGAGTTCAAAACACGGGTCAAAACAAAGAGAGGACTGCGATGCAGCCCTCTCTTAATCATGTGTATCAGGTCTATCCGTGCTTGATCCGCAGTTGGTAGGGTAAAACCATTAGAACCGGAGACTAAACAGCCGCCAAACCGTAGGCCGACATCCGCATGATATCGCGGGTGGTAAAACCAATATTGCTGAGCGCTTCGCCATAGCTGATCATGAAGTCTTCAACCAGGGCTTCTTTTTCCATGCCGAGCACTTTGGCGTCGTTTTCAACTTGGTTGAGCATCCGCCAGACTAAGGGCAGATTTTGACGATTGGCGTCTTCAAGCTCACCCTTGGCGGTTTCAAAGTTAGCCTTCAGCCACTCTTCGCCAAAGTTGAGGTGAAGGTACTCATCTTTCACCACACCCTCTGTGATTTTGCGAGCAAA
>DATNOW010000166.1:0-8363 GCA_036703515.1 Chroococcidiopsis sp. | reverse complement strand
CCATTGATATAGCCCCACTGCCGCCCAACCAGCACCGCCGCTAGCCCTTCCGAAAAGTCAGACGCAAAGTCAAACTGGGGTGCGATCGCCATCTGCCCCGTTAGATCCACATAGCCCCACTGGTTGCCAACCCGCACCGCCGCCCGCGACTGCGAAAAACTCCAGGCATCAGCAAACTGCGGCGACACCACCGACTTGCCCGTTTGGTCGATAAATCCATACTGGTCATTGACCTTAATCGCTGCCAAACCCTGCGAAAACGCAGCGGCAGATTCAAACTGCGGCTCAATGATCAGTTCGCCATCCCGATTGATATAGCCATAGCGCGTCCCTGGACGCACTGCCGCTAGCCCCTCTGCATAGGACGTGGCGCTGGCATATTGCGGCGGCACCACAATCGCGCCCGTGCGATCGATGTAGCCATAAACACGGTTGACCCAGCCCAGCGCCCGGTCTTCCGAAAAAGCAGACACTCCCTCTAGATTGGGATCAATGTCAAAAACGGTCTTTCCCGTATGGTCGATGCTAAAAAAGCGATCGCCCACCCGCACTATCGCCAACCCTTCCGAAAAATCTGAGGCAAAATCAAACTGCACCATTGAACCCATAGCAGACGATAAAACCGAAACCATCAACGGACGCTGCATCACCCCAGGTTCTAGCGACGACAGCACCACCAGTGAGCCAGACGAAACCAGCCCTAGGGCAACTATGCCCGCTAAAACCAGAGGCGATCGCTTCATCAGTTTATCGTTTGATCGAGATTTTTTAGGCGCGGCTCCCACGAATCTAACTCTAACAAATCGCAGATTATCCGAGGGGCGTCCAGCGGCTTCACGCGTTGCCCCAGGCCAGCCGCATCCTCATGCCAATTTCTAGACTAGGCAGAATATCTGGTTGCTGTCTTTTTAAGACGATAAATTAATACGATAAGAAGTTAATACGATAAGATATTGCACCTCAAACCAAAATCCTTACCTATGAACCTATGAAGGTGAAATGCGATCGCCCCTTTGCTTCTCCACAGCCCTACCCCAAACGGTTTATAGCGGCTGTTATGGTGCTGTCAGGAAGTTTGTTAGGAAGTTTGGCAGGATGTAGCCAGTCACTTCCTGAGCAGTCTGATATCACGGACTTTAATCGATCTGTCGCTCAATACATTCAAGAACATTCTCAATTTGGCTATTCTGAGGCGGAAGTTTACCTTACAATCTTGGCTACGATTCCCGATCAGGCTGTATATGAGTTTGGCGATCGCACCTGCGAAACGCGACGTCGCGGCGGTAGCAGTAAACAAATTATCGATATCATCCAATCGCAGTTTGAACCAGATGATGAGCGCATGACCTATTTGTATATTGCGCAAGCCGCCGAGCAACATCTCTGCCCCGAAAGTAGCTTCCCAGCAGAAGGTTGGCCGCGATCGCTTTTTTTCTGGAAAGAAAGATTGAATGGTGGTCAACCGTTGTAGAAATTCAATCCCAAATCAACCACAAAGATCAATCATAAAGATCAACCACAATCAACCACAACCAGCCCACGCTCTAGTCATCTGTCGCCATTTGCAAGGATTCTGGAGAGGGCTGCGATTGGGTCAGGTCGCGCACCATAATCAGCACTTCGTCGGCGTCAATTTTAGCAACCCGCACTTCTTCAACCCGGAGGGTGCCATTCACCATAAGCCGCTGCTCATAGATCTGTAGTTCGTTGGTTTGCAGCGCTTTGTGAACCGCTTCCATGCGGCGTTTGGCCATGTCGGGCGGCAGGGCTTCATAGACCGTCATGCCGACCATAAAGTTTTCTGGATCATAGATGGCAAATCGGTCTTGGCCGCTGATGTGCAGGTAGGTGCCGTCTTTGTGGGAGCGGATCAGCAGGTCGGGAATGGCGGCGATCAGGGCGCGATTGGTTTTTTCGCTATTTTGGAGGGCGAGTTCGGCCTGTTTACGTTCGGTGATGTCGCGCACAATAAACAGAGTTTTGGAGGTGCCGCTGGCGACAACGCGGGCTTCGTAGGTTTTGTAGCGATCGCGAATGCGCAGGTCATACTCGATGGTTTGGCTTTCGCCAGTTTCTAACACCTGCTGAATGGCGGTTAGATAAAGCTGGGCAATATCGTCGGGCAAAATATCGGAGATGTGTTTGCCGATACGGCTGTTGGGGTTGTTGATCAGGGTTGTGATATTTTTTGCTTCGACAATATCGAGATAGATGCCATCGCGGTTGATTTCCATAATCAAGTCGGGGATGGCGTCGAGCAGGGCGCGGTTGCGTTCTTCGCTGCGGCGCAGGGCGTCGTTGCTGGTTTCGAGGGTGGTAAATGACTCTTTAAGCTGGTTGCTCATGCTGTTAAAGGCATTGGCCAAGGTCTCTAGCTCGACGATGCCGGCCGCTTCCACCTGCTGGTCAAGATCGCCAGCGGCAATTTGCTCTGAAGCTTGGGTAAATCGCAAAATCGGGCCCGACAGCCAGCGGCTGGTGAGAATACTGCTGGCGATCGCCACCACGAGCGTTGCTGCACACAGCCAAATCGTATTGCGGCTGTTGGCATTAATTTGGGCCATAAAGTCTGTTTCGGGCACTACGACCACAATCAGCCAGTCCAGCCCATAGCGATCGCGAAAAGGCACCACTTCTAAAAACTGGCGCTGGCCGTTGAGATAAAAGTCAAACCGCTGATTGCCCGCGATCGCCTCAAATCCCCCAAAGCGCTTGATCAAATAGTTGGCCGTGCCGCGCACAAGGGGCGACTCGCTAGCGGTAGCAGGCAGCGACTTGGCATCGGCCCCTTCCCCCACCATCAGCGGTTCATTGGTCGAGTCCGAAATCAAATTGCCCTGACGATCGATCACAAACGCTTGCCCGGTGTGGCCGATTTCCAGATCTTGCAAAAACGAGCGAAACTCTTCGGGCAGCACCACATCTGTTGCGCAAACCCCCAGCAGCTTACGCCCAGAGCGATCGTAGACCGGCACCGCTGCCGTAATATTGGGCAACCCAGTCGTAAAAGCAATGTAAATATCCGTCCAGACCGGGCGTTCTAACCGAATTGCCTTTTTGTACCACGGGCGCTGCCGAGCATCGAAGGGTTTGTCGGCCTGGCGCAACAGGTAGGTGCGATCGCCCGCTACATCAAGGCTGTAATAGGAACGAAAAAAGCGGTTGGACGCATTGCCATAGGAGAGCTGCAGCGAACCATCCTCCGGCGATCGCAACACGCCAAAAAACTCACCATTTTGCTGACTGCCGCAGTAGACAAACGCCACCGTAGGCGCAACCACCATCTGCTGATAAAGCTGGTGCTCACCCCGGCTGGCTGTGACCACATCAATATCACCCCGGGCAAAGGCATCGGCATTGAGGCGATTAATTTCGTGAGGAATAGCAAAATAGCCCTTCAGTTCGCGATCGATTCGGGCCGTCAGCTCACGCCGGAGCTGGGTTGCCAAGTCGTTGACAGCCTTTTGCCCATTGCGAAACGACAAATAGCCAACCAAACTAACCGCGCCAATAATCTGCCCGGTGAAAACAAGTATCAAAATCGCCCGCAGAGAGAGGCTGCGTGAGAGCGCTGGGACGATACGACGAGAGGGGGGAATAGAAGGCATGGAAGCATTCTAAAATAATCGTCTTGGCATAGGACTAGCGCATGGTTTTTAAACCCCGTTTGAGCTAAAATCTTGGACTTCCCCCAGGAATAACTCTAGGCTCTACGCCGGATTAGAGGTCAGGGGTGAGCCATGGCGGCCGCTATTTCTTCAATTTTGCATCAGCAAGAGACTATCTTCCGGATGCTTTACGTTATCCAAACACATTTGGGCCTATCTAGATTCGGCCATAGCGGCTTGATATGACCCCGCTCAAACGCCACGCCCCAGCCCCAATCTGTTTAACGTGTCCTTAAAAACTCCGATTAAGCAGTCTCAGCCCGTAGTCTCAGCCCGTAGTCGGAGCCAGTAGTCGGAGTCAGTAGTCGGAGCCAGTAGTCGGAGCCAGTAGTCGGAGCCAGCAATCTGCTTCAAAGCCTGACTTTAAAAATTTGAAAACCAGAGAAATTTGAAAACCAGAGAACCAATAGAGAAAAACTTAAGAAATAGAGACTTTTTGCATCCTAGGTGGGCGCAGTTCAATGACACTATGAGATAGCCCGTTTTCGGCGATTTTTCAGTGATTTCGAGGTGGAACGCAACAAGGTGAAACGATTAATCACGGGGTTTCGATTTTGCGATCGAGTCTTAAACCGGGTCTTAAACCGTCAATACACCCGCGCTCTTGCTCCCGCTCGGCGCTGGGTGGTGGCAGGCTGTGTACTGCTGCTGCTAGGACTTTGGACAGTCAGAGGGGTAGCTCAGTCGCGTCTGCCCGTGCGGGTCGATCGCTGGTTGGCGGTGCAGCAGCTTGAGGGCAGCGTTAACTTTCAGCGCAGCGGCTCATCCCGTTCGGCTCGGGCAGGCGATCGCCTCGAGCAGGTGGGCGATGGCGTCGTCACAGGGCGGGCCTCTTCCACCCGCCTGGCCGTGGATACCGGCGTCGGGTTTGTCGATGTCACCGAAAATACCCAAATTCGGGTAGAGCGGCTTGACTATGCCCCTGACAACGGCCGCATTACCCACCTACAGGTTTCGCAAGGTCAAGTCCGCCTCCAGGTTCGCCCCTTTACCCATCGCGGTTCTGAGCTAGAGATTCGCACGCCCTCTGGGGTGAGCGGCGTGCGCGGCACGGTGTTTGGGCTATCGGTGCAGCCCGATGGCAAAACGGGACTGGCGACGCTTTCAGGGGCCGTGCAGTCAACGGCCCAAGGTCAGTCGGTGCGGGTGCCGGCAGGATACCAAAATCTGACCTTGGTGGGCGAACCTCCGTCTCCCCCCGAGCCCCTGCAGGATGACACGAGCTTTACCTATCGCCTAGCGCGGCTGATCGAAGGCGGCAATCGCCGGGTGCGGCTGATCGGGCAGGTCGATCGAGTCAATAGCGTGTTAGTCGACGGTGAACCGCAAGTCACCGATCGCAACGGCCGCTTTAGCTTAGAATTTGCTGCCCAAGCCCAATTAAGTGTTCAGGTTACGGTGATCACGCCCCTAGGGCGACAGCAACAGCATGACATTACGGTTGAGGTATAAACATTGATGGATAAACCGACGGCATGAACCAGCGGTTGCGCAACTATGGATGGCGGCTGCTACCCGGCGGGATTGCGACATTGGCGATCGCAATCTTGTTTAAGCTGGCAGCGCTCGAACCCCTAGAGTATGTCGCCTACCATCAAATTTTTCGACTGCGCGGAGAAAAACCTTGGGATGACCGCATTGTCTTGATTGCCATTGACGATGTTAGCCTCAAGCGTCTGGGGCGCTTTCCGCTATCGCGACAGCACTATGTGGAATTGTTTGAGCGACTGATTGATGCTGATCCTAGCATTGTTGTCGTCAATTTACTCTGGTCAGAGTCTAGTCCAGAGGATCGGCGGCTGGCCGCGGTGATGGCTCGCTACGGCCGGGTGGTGTTGGCCGAGGCCCAAGACGCCACCCGGATGCCGCTGCTGCCGGTGAAGCCGCTGCGGGATGTGGCGATCGCCCTAGGGCACATCCTCGAAACCCCCGACAGCGATAACACCGTGCGTCACATTATCCCCTTGGTGGGCAATCGGCCGGCCCTGGGCGTTGCTGCGGTCGAGTCCTATTCCCTGGTGCGTGAAGCCATCCCCCTGCCGCCCCTCGATCGTCCCCTCTGGGTCAATTGGCCAGGGCCAGCATCACACCTGACTCACTATTCCTTAGTCGATGTCATTCAAGGGCGGGTGCCGCCCGCCGCCCTGCGCGACAAAATTGTCTTGGTTGGGGTCACCGCCACCGGCATCGACCCGATGCGATCGCCCTTCGACGGTAGCTATACCTCCAGCAACGTTCATCTCCATGCGGCCGTAATCCATAACCTATTGCAGCAAACCATGCTGCATCCCGTCGGGACGGGCTGGCTGGTGCTGATCTGGCTGTTGGGCGGGCCGGGGTTAAGCTGGCTGCTGAGCAATTGGGGCACTCGCAAGCAGTTGGTGGGTATGGTGCTGCTGTCCATGGGCTGGCTGCTGCTCAGCCTGATCGCCTTGCAGGTCAACTACTGGCTGCCGGTGGCATCTCCCATCCTGCTGTTTTGCACCACCGCCGCTGCCGTTGCCCTCCGCGAGCGGCTGCACGAAAACCAGATTGTGCAACAGCAAATCGAGCAGTTGTGGTTTACTTATCGCCAAGACCTCGTGATGCAGTCGGGGGATAGCCCCAAAGCGCTGGTCAATCTGGGCGGGCTAGAGGAATTGCCGTCCTCCCCATCTTCCCTGCGTCAGGTCAATCAGCTAGCCGCCCTCGCCGAACAGTTTGGCCGATCGCAATCGTCGCAGGCCGCGATCGCCCGCAGCCTGTCGATTGGGCTGTCAGCCTTTGACCTCGACGGCAGCGTGTGGTTTTGCAACCCCGTCGCCGCCGCCACGCTAGGGCTCAAAATTGGAGAGCAGATCGCCCACAGCCTGGTGCCAGAATGGCTAGACCTGGCCGAATGGCAGGCGAATCTCCACCGACTCAGCCAGGGGCAGATGACTGAGCCACAAGAAATTAACCGCGCCGATCGGTGGTATTGCCTCAAGCTAGAACCGCTCAGCTATCGCCCCCCGCCCCCGGCCCAGCAGTCTACGGCACCCGATGGGGCGCTGCTGTTACTCGAAGACATCACCGCCCAAAAGCAAATCGAAGCCAACCTGCTCCGCCAAGTCCAGGAGCTAGAGCAGATTAGCTATCTCAAAGACGATTTTTTGAGCACGGTTTCCCATGAGCTGCGCGCGCCCATGGCCAATATGAAAATGGCGATTCATATGCTGGCGATCGCCCCATCCGAGCAAACGCGGCAGCAGTATCTCCGCATCCTGAGAGAAGAATGCGATCGCGAGATGAGTTTAATCAGCGACCTGCTCGATCTGCAAAATCTGGCCGCTGGTTCTAAACCGCTGCAAACCGAAGCGATCGCCCTTGACGATTGGCTGCCCACCGTGATCGAAGGCTTCTATTCGCGGGCCGAAACGCGGCAGCAGACGCTACAGCTTGTGATGCCCCCCTCCTTGCCGGTGCTATATTCCGATCCCTCTAGCCTAGAGCGACTGTTGACCGAGCTGCTCAACAACGCCTGCAAATACACCCCACCCGCTGGCGAAATTGCGATCGCGGTTGAGGTTTCCCCGCCGATGATTGAGCTTCGGGTGAGCAATACCGGGGTCGAAATTGCCGAGCAAGAGCAGACGCGAATTTTTGACAAGTTTTATCGCATCCCCAGTAGCGATCGCTGGAAACAGGGCGGCACAGGTCTGGGGCTGGCCCTGGTCAAAAAGCTGGTCGAACACCTCGGCGGCACAATCCGGGTAGAAAGTCAGAAAGAGTTGACCCAATTTAGAGTGCAGCTACCGCTGCGGAGTGCCGATTCTCCCTAAAGATGGCAAATTAAATAATTTCTATCAATCCAAATCCCTGTAGGGGCGCACAACGGTGCGCCCTCACCCAAGCATTGCAATCCAGATCCTTACAGGGACACATCGCCGTGCGCCCTCACCCAAGCATTGCAGGTTATTCAATCCAAGCTCCTGAGCCCGTTGGTCTAATCAACGGTAAGACGGGGTGCGCGCATCTTGACCGCAGGCTAGCCCCTCGCGCTACGGCGATTTACAGGCGATTTACAGGCAATTTGTCTAGATTTGTCGATCTCCTTCCCGCAGATCATCCATTTTTTGTAAAGAAAACTGTACAGTAGACAGGACGAGTTACGTCCAATGCATGGTTGACCTGACTAATTGGCTGCTTCACTCCAGTTCAGCATCGCTGCCGTTATCGCCTCCCTTCCTGTCGCTACTCTCCCCACTCTCGCCGCTGCTGGCCGTCGCCGCAGACGCGATTGAATCCGCAACGGAAGCCGTGACAGAAGTCGCCACCGAAGCTGAGAATGCCCCCCTCGTGTTAGCAGGGGTTTTAGTAAGCCTTGTTGTGATCTATGCCGCCGCTAAGCTGGGTGGAGAGCTTTGTGCCCGCCTCAATCTGCCCTCTGTCTTGGGAGAACTGCTCGGTGGGGTGGTCATTGGGGTCTCAGCGCTGCATCTACTCGTCTTTCCCGATGCCGCTGGAGAAGTCCACTCGCTGATCATCAATTTTCTGCAAACTACGGCGGGTCTAGAGCCAGCCGCGATCGCCAGCGTGTTTCAGTCCCAGAGCGAGGTGATTTCCGTCCTGTCTGAATTGGGCGTGATCATCCTGCTGTTTGAAATTGGTCTAGAGTCTGACCTGCGCGAGCTGATTCGGGTGGGGCCTCAGGCGGCCGTTGTCGCCGTGGTGGGG
>DATNOW010000165.1:0-3515 GCA_036703515.1 Chroococcidiopsis sp. | reverse complement strand
AATACCTGGGCGATCGCCCCCCGCTTTCCCGACCAGTCTGGCTCGACTACCAAAACGCGATCGCCCACCATCACCGTCTGCCCAATTTTTTTTAATCGCGCTCGGGGGGTACACAGCAACACCACTGGCTCAGAGTCGCCTACATCGCCGGGTGCGGGTTCTAGCCGGACGCGATGATAGTTCGCCTGAGAAGCCACCACGGTACCAATCCGCGAGGTTTGGGCTGAGTCCTCAGAGGGGGGCATCTCGTCGAATTCAGCAGGCAATTCAGGATTCATAGTGGGCAACCCATCTGTCCCACGGCTGAAACCATCCGCACAACCCGCATTAACATTCAGCTTTCTCCACTGCCGGGCGACGCACCAAGACCGCAAAAAATTCGGCTCGATCTTCGATCTGCTCTACGCCGTAGCCTTCCATTCTGAGGCTATCCGGCACTTGCTCAATCGGCTCCCCCGGATCAAGCCACACCTCTAGCAGCGATCCCGGCGTCATCCGCTCTAGGCGCAGCTTTGTGCGAACAAAATTAAGCGGACAGGGGGTTCCTCGCAGATCGAGTTGAGCATCCGGTGGAGGGCTAGGTAACGATGGCGCTGCACTACTCATCCGCGAAAAATGCTCCCCAAGAACCCTTCAATGCCGCCACCTTTAGCGACGCGATCGCCCCGCAGCTTGGCCAGTTTTTCGAGCAGCTCTCGCTCTTCCGTTGACACCTTGGTGGGAATGTCGATTGATACGGTAATCAAGTGATCCCCACGGCTAACCGGGTTGCCCAACCGGGGCACGCCCTTGTTTTCTAGGGTGACAACCGTTCCAGGCTGGGTACCCGGAGCGATGGTTAGCTCAGTTGGCCCATCCACCGTATTCACTTCCATCCGGCTGCCCAAAATCGCCTGGAGGTAGCTAATCTTGACTTCGGAGAGGATATTGATCCCATCGCGCTGGAACTCTGCATCCTCACTGACAAACAGGTAGACGTACAGATCCCCCGGTGGGCCGCTGCGCTGACCGGCATCGCCTTCACCCGAAACGCGCAGGCGAGTGCCATTATCAACCCCGGCTGGGATGTTGATCTTGAGCTTTTTGGCCTCTTGTTTTTGACCGCTGCCGCCGCAAACATCGCACTTGTCTTCGATCACCTGGCCCATGCCGTTGCAGGTGGGACAGGGTGAAACTTGGGTGAAGCTGCCAAAGGGTGTGCGCGTTGCCCGTCGCACTTGACCCGCGCCGGAGCACGTCGGGCAGGTGCGCGGACGCGTGCCGGGTTTTGCCCCAGAGCCTGTGCAGGCCGTACAGGTTTCTAGATGGCTAATGCGGATTTCTTTCTCGCCACCAAAGACGGCCTCACGGAAATCGAGCTTCAAATCAAGCCGCAGGTCATCGCCCCGCACCGGCCCACTGCGTCGACGGACTTGCTGCCCTCCCATGCCGCCCGAAAAGCCGCTGAAAAAACTCTCGAAGATGTCGGCAAACCCGCCCATATCCCCAAAGTCAACGCCGTTAGCGCCAGCGGATGACCCCAGCCCGGCCTCGCCAAAGCGGTCGTAACGGGCACGCGTTTCTGGTTCAGAAATCACTTCGTAAGCGCGATTAATTTCTTTAAATCGCTCTTCAGCTCCTTCTTCCTTGTTAACGTCGGGGTGATACTTACGCGCCAGTCGGCGATAGGCGCGCTTAATTTCCTCTTTGTCTGCACTGCGAGAGACACCGAGAATTTCGTAATAGTCACGAGCCATGAGCGGTGGTCCGGGGGTATGAGGTTACGGAGGTCAACAGAGGTCAACAGTAGTAGCAGAATCGGCCGGTCAAGATGGGTAACCCCCCACCGTCCTGTCGCCAACTCTACTATTACCCTATCCTAAACTAGTCAACTGCCTCATAGTCAGCAGTGACGGTTTCGTCATTTTCAAACCCGTAGTCTTCTTCTTCTTCGGACTCGTAGTGTCCGTTGGAGTCGTCGCCCAGGGCATCGCTGCCGCTGTAGTCAAAGTCGGGCGTATCGGGTTCAACCTGCTGATACACCGAAGAGCCAATGTCTAACAGTGCTTGCTGCAGAGCGTTGATCCGATTTTTCATATCATCAACCGCAATGTTGCGGTCGGCGATCGCGGCTCGCAGGTCGGCCACTTTATCGGCGGCTTGGGCCTTAAAGTCTTCGGTGATGATGCTAGCGTGATCCCGCAGGGTAGACTCATAGCTGTAAAACAGCGCCTCAGCCTGGTTACGCAGCTCAACGAGCTGCTTGCGGCGCTGATCGTCTTCGGCGAAGACATCGGCCTCGGCCCGCATCCGTTCTACCTCAGAGTCGCTCAAGCCTCCCGTATTGGTGATCCGAATGCTCTGTTCGCGGCCTGTGCCCTTGTCGCGGGCTGCGACCTGCAAGATACCGTTCGCATCAATTTCAAAGGAGACCTCGATCTGCGGCACGCCTCTGGGCGCAGGGGGAATGCCGGCCAGCAGAAACTTGCCTAGGCTCTTGTTGTCTTTGGCCATAGCACGCTCACCCTGCAAGACGTGGATCTCCACGGAGGTTTGCCCATCCGATGCGGTCGAAAACGTCTGGGTTTTGCTGGTGGGAATCGTGGTGTTGCGCTCGATGATTTTGGTGAACACCTCTCCAAGGGTTTCAATCCCCAGAGACAAGGGCGTCACGTCGAGCAGCAGCAGGTCTTTGACTTCCCCACCCAGCACGCCGGCCTGAATCGCGGCACCTAACGCCACCGCCTCGTCGGGGTTAACCGAACGATCGGGGGTCTTGCCGCCAAAGTGCTGGGAAATGGCCTCTTGGACGGCCGGAATCCGGGTCGAACCGCCTACCAAAATAATCCGATCGACTTGATCAGCCGACAAGCCGCTGTCCTTGAGCGCTTGGGTGACTGGGTCGATGGTATTTTGCACCAGCTGGTGCACCAATTCCTCAAATTTGGCCCGCGATAGCTCCATTTCTAGATGCTTGGGGCCGGTTTCGTCGGCGGTGATAAAGGGCAGGTTGATCGAAGTGGCCACAGTGCCAGAGAGCTCAATTTTGGCCTTCTCTGCTGCTTCGCGCAGACGCTGTAGCGCCATCTTGTCAGTAGATAGATCGATGCCATCTTGCTGGATGAAGCTATCAATCAACCACTGAACAATCGCATTATCGAAGTCATCCCCACCTAAGTGGTTATTGCCAGAGGTGGCTTTGACCTCAAACACCCCGTCACCCAACTGCAAGATCGAGACGTCAAAGGTGCCACCGCCAAGGTCAAACACCAGCACACTTTGCTCTTGATCTTGCTTGTCTAACCCGTAGGATAGGGCGGCGGCAGTCGGCTCGTTGATAATGCGCAGCACTTCTAGACCGGCGATCGTGCCGGCGTCCTTGGTTGCCTGCCGCTGAGCGTCGGTGAAATAGGCTGGAACGGTGATTACAGCCTGCGTGACCGGCTCACCTAGATAGTTTTCGGCATCCTGCTTCAACTTTTGCAGAATCATGGCAGAGATTTCTTGGGGGGTATATGATCGCCCCCGAATCTGCA
>DATNOW010000164.1:0-7963 GCA_036703515.1 Chroococcidiopsis sp. | reverse complement strand
TGCGTACTGGTGCGTGGGTTTGACCAGTGGCTATCTGATGGGGATGCGGCTGGGCCTAGGCGGGGTGGGGCTATGGTTAGGGTTAGCGCTAGGGCTGGCGATCGCCTCCATTATCCTAACGTGGCGATTTCATCGGCTGATTTCCGCTCAGCTCAGGCTACAGCCCTCGGAAACGACGCTGTAGCCTGGCTCTGCCCCCATTCTCAACCTTTTTGCGCCCATGCAGGCAAGATGCCTGCACCACGTCCTTCACCCTTTTCCTCTCTCTTACCTTCCCATTCTCTCCATCACCCATTCTCAGTCGTGGCCGCAACGGGGGACGGCAAGGCGGGCGGGCGCTTGCGGTTACCCGTGACCGGCAGCTCAATCCGAAACTCGGTGCCTTCACACGGCACGGAATGGCATTGGATCTGACCCTGATGGCGCTCGACGATGATCTGGTGGCTGATAGACATCCCTAGCCCGGTGCCGCCGCCCACTTCTTTGGTTGTAAAGAAGGGGTCAAACACTCGCTGCCGGACGGTTTCAGACATACCTGGGCCGTTGTCGCGAATGCAGATCCGAATGCGATCGGGGGCGATCGCCTCGGTCGAGATCGTAATCTGCGGAATCTCCGGTGGTGGGCAGGGCACCGAAATCGACGGCTTACCCAGCTTTTTGTTGGGGCCGCCGTAGAGCGAATCGAGGGCATCAATGGCGTTACTGATAATGTTCATAAACACCTGATTGAGCTGTCCCGAGTGGCATTTCAGCTTGGGGATGTCGCCAAAGTTGCGGATAATCTCGATTTCGCGGCGATGGGGTTCGGGCTTGAGGCGATGTTGCAAAATCATCAGCGTGCTGTCGATGCCGTCATGCACGTTGGCCTTCTTCAGTTCCGTTTCATCCACCCGCGAGAAGGTTTGCAGCGATCGCACAATTTCGCAAATGCGCTCTGCCCCTACCCGCATCGAGCTCATCAACTTGGGCAAATCGGTCATGATAAAGGGCAAGTCAATCGATTGACTTTTTTCTAGCAGCGCCGGGCTGGGTTCGACCTCTTGCTGGTAAGCTTGCAGCACTTCGAGCAGGTCTTGGGTATAGCGATTGGCATAGGCCAAATTGCCGTAGATAAAGTTAACGGGGTTGTTGATTTCGTGGGCTACCCCCGCCACCAATTGCCCCAGGCTCGACATTTTTTCGCTCTGCACCAGTTGCGCTTGGGCCTGCTGCAGTTCGCTGAGGGTTTGGGCCAGCTGTTGCGATCGCTCCCGTTCCTTGGTTTCAGACTGGCGCAGCGCTTCCTCGGCCCGCTTGCGCTGGGTGATATCTTCCACCGTGCCTTCATAGTAGAGCAGCTCACCATTGGCATCACGCACCGCTCTGGCGTTTTCTGAAGTCCAGATGATGCTGCCGTCTTTGCGATAGATTTCCGACTCAAAATCGGTAACGACGTCATCGAGCTCTAAGGCGGCGACAAACTCGGCCCGACGGTTAGGATCGACGTAGAGCTGATGGGCGATGTCGGTGAGGTGGGCGACAAGCTCTGCCTCAGAAGCATAGCCATACATTTTGACCAGGGCGGGGTTGGCGCTGAGGTGCTGCCCGGCCGGGGTGGTTTGGAAAATCCCTTCCGCCGCATTCTCAAAAATGCTGCGATATTTGGCTTCAGCCTGACGCAGCGCCTCTTCTGACTGCTTGCGATCGGTGATGTCGCGCGCCACCCAAATCACCGAGCGATCGGGCAGCGGCGAAACATTGGCGCTAAACCAGCGCTCGCCCTGCACAGCCGGCAGTGCGTTTTCACCCAAATTGTCGGCGTTGAGGCTGACGGGCAGGCTGTATTCTAGCGACACGGTTTTGCCGGTTTTGAGCGCCTGCTGAATTTTGGTCATAAACAGGTTGGCCACCTTGAGCGGTAGCACCTCGTAGACCGTTTTGCCAATGCGCTCGATGTCAGGGCGATAGAGCGTGGCATAGTTGGTCGCCACCAGCTTGAGATAGCGACCCCGCGAATCAAACACGGTGATCACGTCGGTCATGGCCGCAAACAGGGCCCGCAGTTCGGCCTCCGAGTTGCGCAGGGCGGCTTCAATCCGCTGCCGTTCGGCGATTTCGATCATCAACCGGCGGTTTAGTTCTTTGAGCGCGGCCGTGCGTTCTTCGACGCGGCTTTCGAGCTGCTCATTGAGGCGGCGCAGGGCTTCTTCGGCCTGCTTGCGCTGGGTGATATCTTCGACGGTGCCCTCATAGTAGAGGACGTTGCCCTGCTGATCGCGCACAGACCGCGCATTTTCAGAAATCCAGATCAGGCTGCCGTCTTTGCGGTAGACCTGAGATTCAAAGCCAATCACCGCATCGTTTTCTTGCAGGCGGCGCTCAAACTCAGTCCGCCGCCCCGGATCGACGTAGAGCTGCTGCTGAATGCTGGTCAGATTGCCCATCAGCGCTTCGGGCGATTCGTAGCCATAAATGCGCGCGAGGGCTGGGTTGGCGCTGATGTAATAGCCGTCGGCGGTGGTTTGGAAGATGCCTTCGACGGAGTTTTCAAAGATGCTGCGATACTTTTCTTCGGCGTGTCTGAGGGCTTCGAGGGCTTGATGGCGATCGGTAATGTCGATGCCAACAGCGATCGCCGCTCGATTTTGGTCAAACTTTTGCACCGCAATCAGATAGTTGCGGACGATGCCGTTGACCAGCGCTGACACTTCCCGCGACGCATCGCGGGCGGGCGCATGGAAAAAGTCGTCCACAAACATTTTGAAGTCGGTACTGCTGTGCAAGAAACCGATATCTTCGCCAATGAATGCCTCAGGCGGCAGCCCATACAGCTCGGCTCGGTGGCGGTTAACGCCCATATAGCGCAGGTCTGCACCGATCCACGAGACGATGCCCGGCACGGCTTCTAAAATGGCTTGGAGCTGATCTTTGGCGGCTCGCAGCGCTTGCTCGGCGACATGACGCTCGGCCACCTCGGCCACGAGCTGATCGTTGGCTGACTTGAGAGCGGCGGTGCGCTCTTCAATGGTGAGCTCTAGGTCAACTTTGGTACTGTTGAGGTTGTGTTCAAGCCGTTGGCGATCGCCCACTAAATTTTCAAGCTCAGCCACCCGTTGCCGTAAGACCGTTAGCTCGTCGGCTAACTCTGCCTTGGATTTATGTTGATCGTTCATGAATCGTCGGGTTTCTACCTGGAGATAAGCAGTTACAAACACATAGCACGCGTCGTTCGTGAACCTCGCCGGTTCTAGAAACTCTCTCTAAAACAGGCGAACGTAACTACTTTTGGTGCGTTTGTTGGTGAGTTTGAAACCAGAGCACAGCGTCGGTAGAGACCCTTGATTAGAAACAGATGGAACAGTCAGCCGCTGTATTAGCATCAATTATAACCAGTGAAGAAAGTGTAAAGTGTTCCCCCAAGACTTAATTCCGCATAGGCAATGCGATTTCCGGCAGATCCGGAAATTTAGTCGCAGGGCGATCGCGGACGCTGAAGAAACGAGAGCGAAAATGGACTGGAACCAATAATGGGATTGGCGTGAAGCGTTCAGGCGATCGCCCGCTGCTCCGGATCAATACAGAGTTTTTGTTACAAACCGCAATATTTCGCCATCGGTTAGAAATGGCGAAAACCCGCAGAGGGAAGCAAAATATGCCCGTTTGGGGGATGCCATCGCGAAAAAAACCACCCTATATTGCCGAAATTGTGGCGGGCAATGGTGATGTTCTCTACAGCCCCCAGAGAAAGTAGAGACAGACAGCAAAAAGCCCCCTTGTTGCTGTCTGTCCTCTCTCACGTGTAGCTTGTCCTTGTGAGAGGGGTCTTGTTAGACCCCTCCATTCAATCTATCCCTTCCTTTTAGCCGACAGGCGAAGGAACAATGAAGACACGATAAGAAAATGATGAGGCTTAAGCGCTAGTCAGGGCTCATGGTTTTGAGTGGCAAAGTGTCTGGCACCGAGACAAAATGGGACGGCTGACTGGTGTAGGGCTGGTGGAGTTGAATCAGCTGCGCCAGCGTTTTTTTGAGCTGCGTGCGTGGGATGATCACGTCGACAAAGCCGTGGTTGAGCAGATATTCGGCGGTTTGGAAGTCGTCGGGCAGTTTTTCGCGGAGGGTTTGCTCAACCACGCGCCGACCTGCAAAGGCAATGGTGGCGTTGGGTTCAGCAATAATCACGTCGCCCAGCATGGCAAAGCTGGCGGTGACGCCCCCGGTGGTGGGGTGGCTTAAGACGGGCATATACAAAAGCCCGGCCTCGCGGTGGCGTTCTAGCGCGGCTGAGATTTTGGCCATTTGCATCAGGCTGAGCATGCCTTCTTGCATCCTGGCTCCCCCAGAGGCGCAGACGATGACGACGGGTACGTTTTCACGGGTGCCGCGCTCAATCATGCGGGTTAGCTTTTCTCCCACTACCGACCCCATGCTGCCGCCCATAAACCGAAAGTCCATGACGCCCAAGGCGATCGGCAAGCCGTCAAGTTGCCCTAAGCCAGTGGTGACGGCATCGGGCAGCCCGGTTTTATCTTGGGTTTCACGGATGCGATCGCTATAGGACTTGCGATCGCGAAATTTGAGCGGGTCAGTGGGGCGCAGGTGGTCATCGAGCGATCGCCAAGTGTTGGGGTCGATCAGCTGATTGACGCGCTCATCGCTAAACACAGGCATGTGGTAGCTGCACTCGGGGCAAACCATCTGATTAGCCCGCAAATCTTTGGTGTAGGTCAGGGTCGCACAAGACTTGCATTTCGTCCACAGGCCGTCTGCGATCTCTCGATCTTGCCGCTCTGGGCTAGTGGGCCCTGATTTTCGTCGATTTGCAAACCAATCAAGTAGAGACATGGAAGTTCCGGACAATTAATGAACGAAGAGGGCACAGGCGGTGCGGCTTGCCCCAGGATAAGGTGCAGCGGTCAACTCTCATCGGTTGAGAACGACGATGAAGCACCGGGGGAGTCGGGGTTGGTGTCGTCGAGCGGACTGAGGAGGAGGAGTGCCGTCCAACGATCTTGAGGGCGAACTTGTAGAGTCGCAGGCACCACGCAACCAAAATGAGGCAACAAACCCTGCTGAACCACTCTCGCGGGAATCTCGTGAGCGGCCAACATTTGTCGCATCAGTTCGGCTTCCCAAGGGGTGTCGGTTGTTTTTAGGGTAATCCAGTTCACACCGGCCGTAGTCAAGGTCATTGCTCTATGGAACTGATCTTATCAGTCTAGAGATCCGGTTTGCGATCGTTTGCGATCCGTTTGCGATCAATGACGAGAATCACGACGGCATCACGAATCCATAGCAAAGTCTCTAGCAAGATCCATAACAAGATCCACCGCAAAATCCATGGCGCAGTGCATAGCGCAGTCCATAACGAGCGATGAAGAAAAGGGCGGAATAGGCAATTTGCGATTTGCGATTTGCGATCTTTAGGGCTGTTAGGGCTGTTAGGGCTGCTGCTGAACGTCGCGCCAGATCAGCCACGCGGCCACACACATCGTTGCGTTACCCAACACGGTCATGGCGGCCTGTAGCGTCACCAGCCATTCCAGGGAGGGGGCGTTGTCGAAAAAATGCCAGGTGCAGGCGCACATGGCGCTGACTAGGGCAGGCAGCATCCCCAGCGATAGCGATCGCCACGACTGCATTTGGCTAGTTTCGCCATAGCGCCAGATCAGCCAAATCGCCGCGATCCATTCGATCACGCTAGAGATATGGATGATCCAGGTGGGGATGGATAGGGCGTTCATGGGGAAAGGGATGGGATGGGGGGAGAGTGGGAGAGTGGGAAAAAGGGTGAAGGGGGAAAGGGTGAAGGGTAAAAAACGTGGTGCGGGCATCTTGCCCGCATGGGAGTGGATAGTTGGGAGGCGAAGGGTGAAAGGAGGTGGTTTGGTTGCGCTCACCAACCGGGGAGATTGGGAGGGGGTTGTACTCTCCGGTATTGTAAGGGGTGATGAGATGGAATGGCGAACATGCGAGCGGTGTTGTGTGGCTATTACGGTAAGGGCAATGGCGGGGATGAGGCGCTGTTGGCGTCGCTGTTGCAGATGTTGCCGTCTGGGGTGACGCCGCTGGTGTTGTCGGGTGATCCGGCGCAAACGGCGGCGCAGTATGACGTGGAGGCTTGCGATCGCATGTCTGCTCCGGCAGTGTGGAGTGCGTTGCGGCGATCGGATGCGCTGATTTGGGGCGGTGGCAGCTTGATGCAGGATGCGACGAGTGCGATTAGCCCGTTCTACTATGGGGGGCTAATGGCGATCGCCCAACGGCTGGGGCTGCGGACGATTGCTTGGGCTCAGGGGATTGGGCCGCTGGAGCGGGGGACGACGACCTGGATGGCCCAGCAGGTGTTTTCACGCTGCACGACGGTGAGTGTGCGCGATCGCGCTTCGGCGGCGCTTTTGAATGAGTGGGGGGTGCCGTTTAGTCTGGGGCCCGATCCGGTGTGGGCGCTGTCGGCAGAGCCGGTGCCGGGGCTGTGGGAGCTGCCTGCGCCAAGGGTGGCGGTGTCTTTGCGCAACCATCCGTCGCTGACTGCCGAACGGCTAGAGGTGCTGATCAGTGCGCTGAAGTCTTTTCAGGCGGCGACCCAGACCTGCATTTTGCTGCTGCCGTTTCAGCCGGTTCAAGATTTGGCGATCGCTCAACAGATCCAGGCGCGGTTGCCGGGAGTGAGCCATATTTTGCAGATCCGTGACCCTCAGCAGCTGATGGGTGTATTTCGCGGTGTGGAGATGGCGATCGCCATGCGGCTTCATGCGCTGATTATGGCGGCCGCGGCTGAATGTCGGTGTTTTGCCCTCAGCTATGACCCCAAGGTAAGCCAGCTGATGCAAGAGCAGCATTTGTCGGGCTGTGAACTAGAGCAGCTCCCGACCTCGGCGGCTGAGCTTTGCCAGCAGTGGCTCGATGACTATGCCAATGGGGATGGGCTGTCTGCGGCTGCGGTGCAGGCGGTGGTAGATCGCGCTTACATCCACAAAGAGGTGTTGCACCGGGCTTTGAGTTAAGGCCAGGCAGTGACCGTGGAGGCTGGCGATCGCTCGATTAAGCAGCAGAGATTTTAGGGTGAAAATTCTATACCGTCGGTACCCATTGATCGCAATTGACGTGATTTATGAAGAGGTGCAAAAACTCGGAAAAAACAGCCAATTTCCGTTAACAAATTGTTGTTTAGACAGTTTTATGTGTTACTAAGTTAGGGTAATTACACTATTTTGTGTAGGTAGCATGTCACTATACTGTGGGGCTTAAGGCGTTGAGGTTGGTGATCAAATTAACCTTTCCCTCTAGATCGCAAGGGATCGCAGTAGAGCGCAGTCCAGGGTGATAGTGTAATCCACAGGGATAGTGCAATCTACGGTGAGAGCAACTGTCTCGAAGGTGGGGCAATGTTACACGTTTGCGTCACGCTGCATTATTAAATCTGTCTTGAGTCCGTTGCGATCGCCCGATTTTAACGGTGCCTTATATCTGCCGAACCGTAGCCATACCGCCAATCTAGAGCCATGAGTGAAGCAAACAATTCTGCTAACGATCCAACCGTTTCTGATGCCGCTGCGATGGGTCAGCCTGACTGGTTTTCGGGATGGGATAATTTTGCGGACTCTGGGGAGGCCGCCGCAGAGCTAAGTCCTGAGTCCCTGGCTGCGATCGCCCAAGATTCGGTGCCGCCCTTGGCCACTACGGCGACTGACGATTGGCAGACCGTTGACTTTCCCAATGCCATCAGCGTCGATGCGATCGATCGGCAGTCGCTCTATGCCGATCAGTTTTCTGCGGATCAAGGCTCTGCGGAACAGGCAGCGCGCGCTACAAACTCTGCTGCACCGACCGTTGTTTCGTCTGCTTCATCGACCGCTGCTCCGTCTACGGTGCGGGTCGAAGATATTCCTGATGCCGGTACCCAGCCCAAAATTGAGGAGTTGGTCAGTCTGATTCAAGAGCTGAATCAGTGCAACAATGCCCTGCTCGACCGCGTATCTCAA
>DATNOW010000163.1:0-4753 GCA_036703515.1 Chroococcidiopsis sp. | reverse complement strand
TGTTTTGGCCTTAGAATCTTTGCCCTTGGGAGCATGGATTAAAACAAACCGCATGCTGTACGGGCGGGTTTAGCCGATCAGTTTTCCCTATCTGAAGGGATTTGGGCAAAACCCGCCCCTACTTAACATGTCACCTACTTGGTTTCGGGCATCATGCACTTGTCACTGTCACACCCCGCCGGGCCTTCGACCGTTGCTTCCATGGAGTCATAGCGTGACAGAGCGGCATAGAAGTCATCGCTTTGGCGACGCTCTTTGACTGCGCGCTTGAGTTGGAGGTAAGTATCGCGATCGATTTTCTCGAACGGCAGCCGAGGGAAGGGCGCATTGTAGCGGGCCAGCAGGGCGGCGCTAATGTACCCCTCATCGTTGGCGATCGCCTCATGGATGCGATGGGCCAGCGGTTCGATTTCCTCTTCGTAAAGCTCAATCGTGGCGCTGGTGTTGTGGGTGGTGTAGTGTTTCTGCACCTGCATGTAGAAGTCAAACTGGGCCAGGGCCGAGAATTTCTCAATGGCGATTTCATCGGCACCGGGCAGGTTGGCCCAACAGACCTCGACCGGGATTTCGACCAGCCACTCGGTGCAGCGGGCATCAAACGGATCGTTGAGCAGGTTGCCGTTTTCGTCTTTGTCAGACTGCGACGGCACAATGCTGTAGCCGTAGTCCATGCAGGCCAGGGCGACGGGATCGTTTTTGCGGAAGGTGATCCGGCGGATGAAACGCTGGGCCTTGGGCGGATGCCAGCCAGGGCTAGCCCCGGTCAGCAGCGACTTGGTGCCCGCAGGCTGGACGGTGGTGCAGCGGTTAGGACGCTTAATCTGGTGGCGATCGCAATAGTCCCACACGGCCCGATGGACGATTTCGTTCCAGTAGGTCAGGTAGTGCTGTTCTTTTTGCTTAAACTCTAGACCTGCCATGGTGTCGGGGCGACCCTCGGCCCACCATTGCAGCCACTCTACGCCAAACGCCTTGACAAAGAAATCAAACAGCCCGGTAAACGACACGCCCACAATCGGGTCGTTGGCCCGTGACTCTTGGTAGCGCGGCTCTTGGAACTGATGGTTGAGCAATGCCGCCACCGACAGCGCCCCAGCGGTAAACGCTTGCTCTTGCTCTTGAAAATCCGTCGGGTCGATTTCGTTAAGGTGGACTTCGGCTAGGTTGCAGTGGAAGTTGGCTCCCAAGATTTCACCGCAGGGGTTGAGCCCATAGCGATCGCTGCCACCGGCCCGGCGCTTGGCCTCACCCGCCCACTGAATCGCGCCTTCACCGGAATAGTATTGCTTACGGACGGCATCGACGCATTCCTCTAGGGTCGGCTTGCGGTGAAACACACGGGTGTGGTTGGCCATCCGCAGCACGTCGCGCTCAGGGTCGATGCGCCAGTTGCCCTCGGCATCTTGCACCCAGAGGTTATCTTTGGCCATAGCGGCCGCTTGGTCGTCGCTGTCAAACTGACGCATCCCCGCGCTGCGTCTAATGTTCCCGGCTACGACGCAGGCGGCGGCTTCGTCGATTAGCAGGCAGCACTCGACGGAGGTCAACTGTCGCCCTAGGGCCTTGGCTAAGATTCCTGCACAGCGTTCGTAGAGCCCCGGCAGCCGAATTGGGTTGGCCATGCCGCCAAAGCCGCGCAGTCGCTCACCGGCAGGGCGGACATGGCTGAGGTCGATAGCCACCTCCACGTCGCCGCTAAACTGCTCATCGGTCGATAGTTCGAGTACGGTTTGGTATGACTTGACCCAGCCTTGGCGGCTGTCGCCAACTTCGATCTGCACCCGGTTGCCCGTGATGGTGACGTAGGTTTCATCATGGCGGGCTGCCACCGGAGCAGTGCCGATCTCGCCCACAACCTGCACGATGAGGCGATTGCGGATGGCAGGCAGGCGATTGATATATTTGGGTTCGAGGATTGCGCCCGTGCCGCAGCCCATCATGGCCAGATCCATCATCAGCCCAAACGAGCGCCAGTCGACGACGTTGGTGCTGGTGCAGTTATAGGCTCCCGAAAAGTTTTCGGGTTTGTCGATCCAGTCGGTGCCGCCGACCCACAGCCATCGACCCGATGGCAGCGCTTTGACCTGTCGCTGCATGGTTTCGATCAGGGCGGTTTCGTCGGCAGTGAGTTTGCCAATCACCGATAGCCCACGCAGGGTGCGATCGCAAACCTCATCCCACGTTTCGCGCAGGTTCGTCGCTTTTTCGCCACGACGACTGTAGGTGCGATAAAACACAGCGTTTGCCGCCGGGGCTGATTCTGGAAACGGACTGGTTTGGCGAATACGTTCGATGTCTTGAACCATAAGAGTTGCGTCTCTGGGATGGTACTGGATAGTAGGTGACCTAAAACAGGCTTCAAAGGATAAGTCGGTGGGCTGATTCAAATGTAGGATGGGTTAGCGCTAGCGAAACCCATGCGGGCGTTGGGTTTCGTGCCTCAACCCATCCTACGCAGGTATTCTATTGAATAGCATCCAGCTACTTAGCGTGCGCTAGATGTAGAGTATGAGTCCTGAAATGACCACTATAATACCTGTCGAAAGAAAGGAAAAGGCTGGAATAAAAACTCTATTTTTCTTTTTTCTGCCTGATCGCTGCATAGGTCGTTTAGCCTCAGAGATAAGAGGTGGCAAGCGAAAAAAATTGCCATCGAGGGATTATCTATGCGCTCTGTGATTCATCGCATCATGGTTCAACGCAATGTATCTAGCCCTGCTACCTCTAGCCCCGCTACATTTAGCCCGGCGACCTTTAGCACCGCTACATTGCCCCATCTGATGTTGATTGCCCCTTTTGCGACTCCAGAGTTAGTGCCAGCGATCGCCACTGAAACCTTACCGCCGTCGTCTCAGAGGGCGTCGCAGGGGGCGTCTCACGGGCGGATTGCCGATTTGTGGATTGCGGGCTGGCATCACACTCAGCAGGGGAAAGTCACCGAGGCGTTGACGGCTTTTAAGGGCATGCTGCATGCCGCCCAGGCGGGTGAAAACGCCCTAGCGATGAGCCAAGCCCTCTGTGGCATTGGGCTGACCTCTAGTCAGCTCGGGGAATATTCTCAGGCGCTCAACTGTGCCCGCCAAGCGCTGCAACTGGCCGAAGGGCAGCGCCACGTGGGAGCCGCGGGTTATGCCCACTATTGTCTGGGCGTGGTGCATGGGCAAATGGGCAATTTGCCCCAGGCTCGTCTGGCCTATCGCTATGCGCTGTTGGCCTTTGAGGTGGCCAACGATGCGGTGGGGGCGGGCTATGTGTTGAGCAATGTGGCCGTTTTAGACTGCCTGGAAAACGACACGAGTGCGGCTGAGGAGCTATGGGTGGCGGCGATCGCCCAACTGGAGACGGCTCAAGCCCAGCGGGGTGAAGCGATCGCCCGCTATAACCTAGCGCTGCTGTGGGCCCAGACGGGTTTGTATAGCAAGGCGATCCAAAGTTTGCGGCGGGCGGCGACGATCTGGGTGGCGCTGGGCGATTTGGATAGCGAGGCGATCGCCCTCCATGCTATCGGCCAACTCTATCAGCAGCTCGACCAAATCTTTCATGCCCTCGATTCTTATCAGGAGGCGCTGGCCATCTATCGCGGCATCAACAACTGGCTGGCCGAAGCCCAGGTGCTCAGCCAGTTGGCTTCGGTCTACCAGCATGAAGGCATGATGCTATTGGCCCTAGAGCATTACCATCAAGCCCTGTCGGTGTTTCAGTTTTTGGGCGATGCCGTGGGCATTGAGCAGACCTTTTGCAAACTGGGCAAGCTTTACGAACTGCTGGATGAGTTTGACGCGGCCCTCGAATGCTACCGCCAGGTTTTGGGCGTTCAGGCCCAGGCGGGGGCAGCAAAACCCCATCCTCAATCTGAAACCTATAGAACGCAACGGTCACAGCCGCAGGCGTTTCAGATCCCCTCTATCCCCCATGGAGCTTATTGGACACCGGGTGTTAGCACCTACGCGATGGGATGATCGCGATCACGGGCGATCGCCTTTAGGCATCACAGGGGCTGGGGTTTAACGTCACGGGGGCTGCCCCCTAGCCATCACCTCGCGCCCAGTTGAAACGATGGATGATAACGACATTCCACTCAGGAGTGTCGCCCCCATGTCTACTGCAGAAATTACCGGCTCGCTGAGACCGCCGGCCCCCACGCGTAAGCTTAGTCCAAACCAGCCACCGTCCGTGCGCGAAGTTACGCCAGTCTACTGGCGGCAGCTGATCGAAGTTGGTGTGCCTATTGATGTTGCTCAGATTATTGCTTGGGCGATCGCCCGCTATGATATTGGGCGACGCTTGCCCGAACCGCAGCAGCTCGCTTTGATTCAGCACTATTGCCGCTATCTGTGCCGCGCCAATCTGTGGCGATCGCGCCTACTGCTGGCATCGATCCACCCCCAATCCAGCCCTCAAGGCAACCCCCAGTGCATCATTTAATGCAGCTAATGCAAGTGCCAAGGTCATGCAGCGCCCAAGATGGTAGTTAGATTGACACGTAGGCTGGGTTAGCGATCGTGTAACCCAACATGACCCTGACTGATGGGTTGAATACTGATGAGTTGAATACTGATGGGTTGAATAATTTGCAATGGTTGGGTAAGGACGCACAGCGGTGCGCCCCTACCAGGAAGTCGACGAAGGATAATTTGCGATTCCTAGGAATCTTGCTGCCGCAGCTTTTCTAGCTCTAGGCGCATCGCCGTGATTTGCTCAGTCAGATCCTTGAGATCGGTTTGGATGGCAGACGGGGGCGCAGACTCTGGAG
>DATNOW010000162.1:0-6052 GCA_036703515.1 Chroococcidiopsis sp. | reverse complement strand
GCGACACTTGGACAAAGCAAGATCAACTCGATCTAGTGAGCTTTGCATTGCAATATGCTGTAACAAACGACCCTGAGTATGAGGGCTGAACTGAGTGACCGTTGCACCAGGAGACGTTGTAACCGTTGATTTTCCGGGCGTTACAGGCATTAAGCGTCGTCCGGCCGTTGTGTTATCCTCGGCAACTTATCATATAAATCGCCCTGATGTAATTGTTGGCTTGATCACAACCCAAACGACTGGATTAGGAATTACTGATCATGTTTTGCAAGACTGGCAAGCTGCAGGTTTGCGGGTTGCATCTGTTTTTCGGAGTTTTATCGTGACTTTGCCGCCTGCTGCTAATTTGGTTTGCATTGGGCATCTTTCGGAACGAGATTGGCAAAGCATACGAGAATGTATCAAGATAGCTCTTGCAGAATTGGACAATCCCAATGCTACGGCGATCGCTCTCTCTTGATCTTGCAGTTTAGGTTTAGTGTTTCTTTGTGTGCTTTTTTCAGAGAAATATCAGAGAAATAGTGGTTAACCCTGCCATGGTTTGCTCTCTTTGAAAGCAGTTCACAGCAGGGTTGATAAAACCAGCCTGAGTTTTGGTCAGTATATGGGGCAATGCCATCGAAACCCTGCGTAAGAGAGCGCTAAATCTGTATCTAAATTTACATTGGCTGGGCCAATGACCGGTTTCTCTGTACTCTAAAGGGAGAAAAAATAGCGGGGATTTCCCATGTCTAAATTCAATGTTGGCTCCTCCTTTGGGCGATCGCTCGGTCGCTATCCTTCCCGTCGTCAGTTTTTGCAGTTTTCGGCGGCCGCAGTGTCTGCGATCGCCCTTTCTAACTGCAACCGAGATCCGGGGGCGGGTGAGCAATCGGCATCGCCGCAGGACGTTTCGCAAGCGACGGGGGATGATGCCAAAACGCTCCACATTTACACCTGGGCTGACTACAACAGCGAAGAGATCTACACTCGCTTTACCAGCGAGACGGGCATTAAGGTTGTTGCCGACATCTACGACTCCAATGAAACCATGCTGGCCAAACTCCAGGCGGGTGGCGGCACACAATATAGCGTGATCTATCCGTCTGACTATATGGTGCGGCAGATGGTTGATTTGGGTCTGCTGAATACGCTGGATGCAGCGCGGATTCAAGGTCAAGAAAATCTGCTGGAACGCTGGAAGAATCCAGCCTATGACGCTAACAATGCCCATAGCATTCCGTTCAATTCGGGCACGACGGGTTTTATCTATAACACCAAGATTATTAAGGAAGAACCCCAAGACTGGAATTTCTTGTGGGATAACGCCGATGCCCTCAAAGGTAAAATCACGCTCTTAGATGATGTGCGGGAAACCTTTGGGATGGCGCTAAAATCCCTCGGGTATTCGCTCAACAGCACCGACCCCGCGCAAATTAAAGAGGCTTACCAAAAGCTGGTCACGCTCAAACCGTCGATCGCCCAATTCATTACCTTTGGCTGGGAAGACCAGTTGATTGCGGGCGATCTGGCGCTGTGTATGACGTACTCGCTGCTGGGCAATGGATTGCCGACTGACAATCCCCATCTCACCTACGTCATTCCCCAAAGCGGCACTTCGGTGTGGACAGATGCGATCGCCATTCCCAAAACTGCGCCCAACCTAGAGGCGGCCTATGCCTGGATTAACTTCATGTTAAAACCTGAAAATGCGGCAGAAGCCGCCAAGCTGCTGAGCCTGACACCTCCCAATGCAGCGGCGATCGCCCTATTGCCCAGTGAGTTAAAAGATAATCCCAAACTCTTCCCCACCGAGCAGTTCCTCAGCAAGGCGGAAGGGATTACGCCAGTGGATGACGCGACCAGTCAGCTCTACGACAAATATTGGACAGACTTGCGCAGCGCTTAGAGGATTGTGAGCAAAGAATCGGCCTGTAAGGGCGGATTTTTCTAATTCTAATTTGTTGAGATCCGGGCAGCTGCAAGGCTGCCCTATTTTTTGGCGGCTATCATTCTGCGGTGGGACAGTTTCTGTAGGATGTTTGCGGCGGTATGTTTGCGGCGGTATGTTTGCGGTGGGATGTTTGCGGCGGGATGTTTGCCGTGGGATGTTTGCCGTGGGATGTTTGCTGTGGGATAAATCAATGCCCAGCGATCGCGTCGTTGCTGGTCACAAAGCGAGCGTTATTTTCAGTGCTATTGTGAGAGGCGGAGTGAAAAAGCGATCGCCAGAAACTAGATAGCAAACACCAGAGAGGGTTGGAATAGGTATCGTCAATGGCAGCAGAGTTGCAGGCTAAGTCCGCTTACAGACCTGAAATAGATGGACTCCGGGCGCTGGCCGTGGTTGCTGTAATCATCAACCACTTCAACAAAGAGATTCTGCCCAGTGGCTATTTGGGGGTAGATATCTTTTTTGTGATTTCTGGTTTCGTGATTACTTCTTCGCTAGCGGGTCGCCCTAGTAAAAACTTTGGTGACTTTATTACAGGGTTTTACGTTAGGCGAATCAAGCGACTGGTGCCCGCATTAGCGGTGTTTGTGGTGGTCACAAGCATCTTGATCGGTTTGTTTAATCCCGATCCAGAAGCTTCTTTATCGACTGGCATTGCAGCCCTGTTTGGGCTGTCTAATTTATTTCTGTTGCAGCAATCTACCGATTACTTTGCGGCTTCAACGGAGCTGAATGTTTTTCTGCATACGTGGTCTTTGGGTGTAGAAGAACAGTTTTACTTCCTCTTCCCTTTTTTGGTATGGTTTACGGGCTTTTCTCGTCTGGCGGCAAAGGGGGCAAGAAATTTATTTTGGCTGACAGGAATGCTGTCGGTTGCTTCTCTGGTTGCTTTTGTTTACTTCTATCAGGCAAACCAACCGGCTGCTTACTTCCTCATGCCGACTCGACTATGGGAGCTGGGCGCGGGTTGTTTGCTGCTGCTGGGGTTGAAGCAGCCTAACCGATTTCGCGTGCTGCAGCGGATGCCCCCCGCGCTAGTTACGGTGGCTATACTGGGAGTCTTTTTTATTCCCTTGCAGTTTGCAGTTGAGGCCACGGTGGCGGCTGTGCTGCTAACGCTGATTTTGATTGCTAGTCTGCGTTCGGGCACGGCGGCGTATGCTTTTTTTACGTACCCTAGCGTTATCTATATCGGCTTAATTTCCTATTCTCTTTATCTGTGGCACTGGAGTGTGTTGTCGATTAGCCGGTGGACGATTGGCATTCACTGGTGGTCGGTGCCTTTCCAGGTTGCTTTGATGCTGCTTCTAGCAATTGCGTCCTATCGCTATGTAGAGACGCCCCTGCGTCGTTCTGATTGGTCTAGCGTGCGTTGGCGATCGCTTGTCTACGGGATAGCGGCTTCTGGCACGGCGGCCCTAATCTTGCTGGGTTTGCTCCTGCCATTTAAAGGAATGCTCTACACGGGCAGTAACAGCCTGCCAGATGCCAATAGCATACCGACGGAGATCCCCTGTCCTGCTGCTGCTGTGACAAATGATCGCCATCCCAAATTTTTGATTGTGGGCGATAGTCACGCGGCTCACCTGTCGCCCTTGTTTGATAACACCCCCTTAAAGTGTATGGTGAGTCGCGAGACGATGAGTGTGACTATATTTCCGGTTTTATATTCACGGATTAGCGATCGCCCCGATTATCCTGTTAAACCGCGGGCCTTGGCCAGAGTGCGAGATCGCGTCGGGGTTCAGTATCAGCAGAAAATTGACGCTTTGACCAAGGGCGATGTCTTAGTTGTGTCTTCAAGATACCTGTGCCGCCTGTTTAGCCGTTGCTTTAGCCTCCAGCTTTTTGATAAATACAACCAATTTTTTGATGACGATCTACACAAGATTAGCGAAGAAGACGTGCAGAACTTATACATCACAAAATTAGTGCGCCTCGGAGAAGAACTTAAAGCGAGGGGCATCAAGGTTGTGGTGTTTTTACCCACGCCTGAAATTCGCCAATCTCCAGAAATGTGCAAACGAGAGTGGTTTCGACCTTGGCCGCCGTCAGGATGCTCGGTGGCGGCAGAAACATTGCAGGCAAGACAAAAGATAGTTGGCAAATTTAGAAGCAGGGTGCCCGCCAGTGCCGAGTCCAATATCTATTTCTATGACGGCTTTAGCCGTTTGTGTGGATCTAATGCAGAAACAGGTTGCCAGAATATATCGGATAATCCGTCCTTGCTGAGTGACGCGACTCATATTGGTCTTCCAGGGGCCCGACTGCTCTACGATGACTTCTACGCGTTCTTGCGCCAAAATGACATGATCAAGACTCCCTAACTCCATGCCTAGTCTGTCATTTACGATTAAGCAACAGTGCCTCAAATTCAAACGCGGGGTTGGGGTTTTGGTGCAAACGAACCTCTACCTAGGGTTGCTGTGGTTGGCCTATGGCGGAGTGGGGTGGTTGCTGTGTGCTTACCGTTCCTCGATCATGGTCTGGCTAGGCACCCTGGTGATGACGCTCTATTTGGTTTGGGTAGGTGTGAATGCGATCGCCCTGGCTTCGATTTGGGTGGTGGCGGTTTTGTCGCTCAGCGCCATTCGTCATGCCTGGCTGTGGCGGATTCCGCGCCCCTCTTATTATGGAGTGGAGCCGTTTACCCTACTGGTGATCTGGCTGCTGGCGCTGGGTTTGGTGGTGCTGACGGCAATGATGCATCAGCAGCTTCGTCAACGGTGCGATCGCCTCCAGACTTTTGTTCGCATGATCGTTCCCATTGGCATAGGGGTGGTGTGCGGTGTGGTTTTGTATTATCAATGGACATTTCCCCGGCTATCGCCCTAGATGCGGCTCAGGGCGACACTTTTTCTTTTTCCCTCTTCACCTATACCCGTCACCTTTGCCCGTTTTTTGCTCCATCCCTGCGATTGCGGGGGGCGGGTTTTGGGAAAACTGAGATGAATTCTTTAGCTGCTTTTAGCTGCCCTGAGCCACCCTGAGCCACCTTGAGCCGTAGATATCTTCATGAACCAGCCTTTTTCGCAACGCACGCCCCAATACTATCTGGAACGTCTGGAGCCGGAGATCCTGGCCTCGTTTAGCGAGCAGCAGTTGGCGACCGTACATTCCCTCTTGGATGCGGCGATTAGCAAGCCCTCGCCCAAGATCATTGACCTGCGTTTAACGGTTGACCTGATTGTGTCTCGCTTTTATGTCGTCGTGTTTGTCGGCAAAGATCGGCGGCGCACTAACCGGGCTTATCCGGTGACGCGGGCGACGCGTATTGCCAATATGGCGACGGCGATGGCGCTGCTGATTGGGCTCAATTTAGCGATCAGTGCGTTCATTTTTTTGACGGCCTATTTGGTCAAGTCTGCAATGAACATCAATTTGTTTCCTGAATCGTTGCAGGAGCTTGTTGAGGGAAAAGCTGGGCAAAAATAGAGCGATCGCGCTCTCAGCAGTTCTGCCGCGGCTTCGGGTGACAGCCCGCTGACATCGACCGATTGGCGGGGCACAGAGCGCCGCTCTAGATCATAGCGATAGGTTTTGTCGTAGTAGCTCAAGACAATGTCGAAGGCTTCGGCGAGCTGGCCAGCCTGCAATAGGGCGATCGCCTCATCGGTGCGCAGCCCGCCCAGTCGTTTGCGAATGCGGTCGGTGGCGACAATTAACTCCTGCCGTTCGAATATGCCATAGTGTTTGACCAGCAGATCTAAGCGTTCACGGTGGGCTCGCTCGATTTCTAAGATGGGCGCTTGTTCCATCTGTTGAACGAGCGGTTCAGGGATGCGGCAGAGGCCGATCCGCTTACTTTCGGCTTCGATCCAGATGGGGCGATCGCGATCCATCTTGGCCCAGCGTAGCCCAACCCGGTTTTCAAACTGTTCGTTGCTGGGCTGGGGCGGCAACCCGAGTGCGCCGTAGCTGCTGCCGCGATGTTTGGCTAGGTGTTCGAGGTCAAGCACCTGTTCGCCCTGGGCCGCGAGGGCGGTGAGAATGTCGGTTTTTCCGGTGCCGGTCATACCGCCCAAAATCAAGATCGGCTTAACTTCCTGCACAGCCGCCATGGCCCATCGCCGGAAGGCCTTATAGCCGCCCTCTAGCACCGATACCTGAAACCCAGCC
>DATNOW010000161.1:0-3482 GCA_036703515.1 Chroococcidiopsis sp. | reverse complement strand
ATCCAAACCGAGAAGATGTCGAGTCTGGGGCAAATGGTGGCGGGCATCGCCCATGAAATCAACAACCCGGTGAGCTTTGTCTATGGCAACCTCACCTACGTCAACCGCTACATTGACGATTTGTTTCACCTGCTATCGCTCTATCAGCGCTCCTATCCTGACCCTGACCCCGCCATTCAGGAGTGTGCCAACTCGATTGATCTCAATTTTGTGGCCGAAGATCTGCCCAAAATTCTCAACTCGATGAAAGTTGGGGCCGATCGCATTCGGCAGATCGTGCTGTCGTTGCGAAATTTTTCACGCTCTGATGAATTTGAGAAAAAGCCCGTAGACATCCACCAGGGCATCGAAAATACGCTGCTGATTTTGCAGCATCGGTTTAAGCCCACTGCCGATAATCCCGGCATCGAACTAGTCAAGCAGTATGGCGATATTCCGCCGGTCGAGTGCTTTTCGGGGCAGCTCAACCAGGTGTTTATGAACATCATCAGCAATGCCATTGACGCCCTCGAACAAACCGAACTGGAAACGGGCGATCGCCCCACCCAGCGCAACCGCATTACCATCAGCACCGAGCTGTCGATCTTGGATGACGACGCGACGATCCCTTCCGTTGTGATTCGCATTGCCGACAATGGCCCCGGCGTCAGCCCAGACATCTTGCAACAGATTTTTGATCCGTTCTTTACGACCAAGCCGGTTGGCAAAGGCACAGGGCTGGGGCTGTCGATCAGCTACCAGATTGTCGTCGAGCGCCATGGCGGCATGTTGCGGTGTTTCTCAGAGCCGGGACAGGGCACCGAATTTTGGATTGAAATCCCGCTTTATTCATCGGTGCCAACGACTCCGCCTACTGCCAGTTCTGCTAGTTCTGCCAGCCAGTCAGGGCAGTCGGTTGTGTCGTGACCCAAGAGTGCGTGACCCAAGAGTGCGTGATCAAAGAGTGCGGTGACCCAAGAGCGTCATGGGAGTCAAAGCAATCTGCGAGTTTGAACCTGCTAGTTTGGACTGCGCGCACAGAACGCAAAAAAGACGGTTAAAAGTCGCAATTCCCGAACCTTGAGGACGTTTGCACCTGCATTAGAATTAGGATGAAATCAGATGCTTTTCTCCTTAGCTTTAGTCAGTTAATCTTAGCCAACTAGTCTTAGCCAACTAGTCTTAGCCAATTAGTCTGAGCCAAGACGCTACGCCAATTACAGGTTTGATCGGGAACGGGGTAACGATGGGATTCTTTGATTCAGAGATTGTTCAGCAAGAAGCTCGGCAACTGTTTGAAGACTATCAATCTCTCATGCAGATCGGGGGTAATTACGGCAAATTTGACCGTGAAGGTAAAAAGATGTTCATTGAGCAGATGGAAGCGATGATGGATCGCTATCGCATCTTTATGAAGCGCTTTGAGCTATCTGAAGACTTTATGGCGCAAATGACGGTCGAACAGCTCAAGACCCAGCTTAACCAGTTTGGGGTCACGCCTCAGCAAATGTTTGACCAGATGCATGTCACCCTAGAGCGGATGAAGTCTGAGATTGAACGGTAGAGCTTAAGGCTAACTCGCTAATTATTAAGAAGAGCTGTTTGAACGGGTCAGCCGACGAGTTCAAACAGCTCTTGGCGCGATCGCTCAATGGAAGTATTTGAGCCGCGATTCTTAGATTTAGCAATGCTTAGATTTAGCAATCCTTAGATATTAAGGCGCTGGTAAATCACGTCGAGATTTTTGAGGTGATGTTTGGGGTCAAAACAAGACTCGACTTCCTCGGGTGAAAGCACCGCCGTCACCTGGGGATCGCTGGCAATGAGCGCATGGAAATCGCCATCGGTCTTATTCCAGGCGCTGTGAGCGCACGACTGGACAACGCGATAGGCTTCTTCACGCCGCATTCCTTTTTCAACCAGCGTCAGCATCACCCGTTGGCTGAAGACCACGCCGCCGTAGCAGTTCATGTTGCGGGCCATGTTGTCGGGATAAACCAGCAGGTTTTTGACCAGATCGGTCATCTCGACCAGCATGAAGTGGGTGAGGATGCAGGCATCGGGAAAGGCGATCCGTTCGACAGAGCTATGGGAGATGTCGCGCTCATGCCAGAGGGCGACGTTTTCGACGGCGGCCACCGCATAGCCGCGCAGCATCCGCGCCATGCCGGTGAGACGCTCTGAACGAATCGGGTTGCGCTTGTGGGGCATGGCCGATGAGCCCTTTTGCCCCTTCGAGAAAAATTCTTCGACTTCTAAGACGTCAGTGCGCTGCAGGTTGCGGATTTCCACGGCAAACCGTTCAATGGAGGCACCCAGCAGGGCCAAGGCATTCATAAAGTCGGCGTGGCGATCGCGTGAGATCACCTGAGTCGAAGCTGTATCTGGCTCTAGACCCAGCTTTTGGCAGGCCAGATCTTCTACCCGGGGGTCAATGTTGGCGTAGGTGCCGACGGCTCCCGAAATTTTGCCCGCCGCGATGTGGGTATGCATCCGACAGAGGCGATCGCGGTGCCGTAGGACTTCCGCTAACCATCCAGCCAGCTTAAAGCCAAAGGTAATCGGCTCGGCGTGGATACCGTGCGATCGCCCGATCATCACCGTTTCGCGATGCTGTTGCGCCTGATAGCGTAACGCCTGGATCAACAGCTCAAGGTGGCTCATGATCACATCGAGACTCGCCACCAATTGCAGCGCCAGCGCCGTATCAAGCACATCAGAACTAGTCAGCCCTAGGTGAATGTAGCGCCCGGCATCACCGACATGCTCGTTGACATTGGTGAGAAAGGCGATCATATCGTGGCGAACTTCAGCCTCAATCTCCAAAATCCGCTGAGGATCAAAGTCTGCTTTTGCTTTGATCTCTTCTACCGCTTCGGCAGGAATATAGCCCAACTCAGCCTGCGCCTCGCAGACGGCGATTTCTACCTGAAGCCAGGTCTTAAACTTGTATGCCTCTGTCCAGAGATCGCCCATCTCTGACAATGTGTAGCGTTCAATCAAGGCTCGTATTGCTCAATACAACCGATATATTGTAGGCCGTTATGTGATGATCTTCTACAGATCGGCCATAACGCATTTTTATCCGGCTGGCGTATTTTTTAACGCAGATTTAATGGGAGCAGTGGAAAAACAAGGGACTAAACCGGTTTTCATCGGTTCATTTGGGCGTTGATTTGGCCCTTCAGGGCTCATTTGGCCATTGGCTGTTTGTGAGTGACCTATGACACTGGCCTATGACACTGACCTGCAACCCGTAACCGCTGACTTCTTCACCGGAGCTTTATATACTCACTGCTAATCTAGTCGATAAAGCATTGATTTTCTGAATCACGGTAGACTGCGGCTATGGTGGAAATTGCTAAACTGCAAGCTGAGTAGACTCATCTATCATAAGGCGATCGCCGCGTTAGAGCGTGACCTTAACCGGATCAATGCCAGCCAGCCTAGGGCTGGTCGTGAGGAGAACCCCAGGTCAAAAAGAGCCGTCGAGAACGATACCC
>DATNOW010000160.1:0-5952 GCA_036703515.1 Chroococcidiopsis sp. | reverse complement strand
ATCTACAGGTAAATCTGCCAGCAAATCTACGGGCAAATCTTTAGACGAATCTACGGGCAAACCCGAACGCAGCCCTGCGGGTTCTACTGCCGCCCTCGCCCGCGACCATGTAATTCGGCAATCGGCGTCGGGGCTGCTGACCATTACCGGCGGCAAGTGGACGACCTATCGTCAAATGGGTGAAGATGCCGTCGATCGCGTCGTGGCGATCGCCTCCCTGCCATCCCGCCCCTCGCAAACGCGCCACCCGCCGCTGCATGGCTGGACAACAACCCCCGCCCCCGCCCCGTTAACGGTTTACGGCAGCGACGCCCATAGCCTGCAACAGCTCCCTGGCATAGAGGTGCCACTGCACGATCGCCTTCCCTACAGCGAGGCCGAGGTGCGCTGGGCTGCCCGCTATGAACTCGCCCGCACCGTTGAAGACCTATTGGCCCGTCGCACCCGCGCCCTGCTGCTCGATGCCGCCGCTAGTCTTGAGGCCGCCCCTCGCGTTGCGGCCCTGCTCAGCGAAGAGCTGGGCTACGATGCCGCCTGGCAACAGCAACAGCTGGCTGACTATGGCGCTCTGGCTAGGGGCTATCAGCTATAGCCAGCCTGCCCAGGGAGCCTGAGGTGTGTCATCCCTTGGCTGTTTACCTGGCCTTAAGCTATGCACTGTATAGCTGATCTGGATAGTTGATCTGGATAGCTGATCTGGATAGTTGATCTAGACTCTGCCGTACTGATAGAGGACTACACCATTGAATATCCTGGAATTTACTCTAGTCATTGGAATGAGTTCCCTGCTGGCTGGCCTTTTGGGGGCGCTCACCGGCCTCGGCGGCGGCGTTGTGATTGTGCCCATGCTGACGCTGGGGTTTGGGGTCGATATTCGCTATGCCATTGGTGCATCGCTGATCTCGGTGATTGCGACTTCTTCGGGGGCCGCCGCTGCCTATGTCAAAGAAGGCTTTACCAATATTCGCCTGGGCATGTTTCTAGAAGTCGCAACAACAGTGGGGGCGATCGCCGGCGCATGGCTGGCGACCCTGTTTCCCACCGCCTGGATTGCGATCATTTTTGGCTTTGTGCTGCTCTATTCAGCCTACTTGTCCTATCGTCCCCACGCAGCCCACCACGCACCCGCCCAACCCGATGCGATCGCCACTCGACTGCGGCTGAATGGTCGCTATCCCACCCCCGACGGCTGGCAAACTTACGTCGTGCAGCGCGTGCCCTTGGGGTTTGGCTTGATGTTTGTCGCGGGCCTGCTTTCTGGGCTGTTGGGCATTGGCTCTGGAGCCGTCAAAGTTTTAGCGATGGATCGGGCCATGCAACTGCCGTTTAAGGTTTCGACGACCACCAGCAACTTTATGATCGGCGTTACCGCCGCCGCAGGGGCAGGCATTTATCTCAACAAGGGCTACATTGACCCGGCGCTATCAATGCCCGTTATGCTGGGGGTGTTGCTCGGTTCAGTGATTGGCGCACGTTTGCTGATTACCACCAATGCCGAACGTCTGCGTCAGGTTTTTAGCGGGGTGATTTTGCTATTGGCGATCCAGATGCTCTATAACGGCTTCACTGGAGGAATTTAAGGTCATGAAACCCAAGCCCCACTGGGATGAACATCGCTTTGAACAGTTTCTCGGCAACTTACTCCGCAGCGGAGTGATGCTATCGGCCCTGATCGTCGCGCTAGGCGGAGCGCTGTATCTGATTCGCCACGGCACAGAATTGCCTAACTATCACCTGTTTCGGGGTGAACCCAAAGAATTTCGCGTGCTGCCCAGCATTCTGGAAAACGGTCTAACGCTGCGGCGGCGACGGAGCCTGATCCAAATCGGGCTGCTGATTTTGATCGCCACCCCTGTTCTCAGAGTGGTCTGTTCGGCCTACGGCTTCGTGCGCCAAGGCGATCGCCCCTATGTGGTGATCACGCTAATTGTATTGATTGTGCTGCTGCACAGTTTGTTGGCCAGCTAAATCGCCACTCCCAAACCCCTGCTCCAAACCCCTGCTCCCAAACCCTGCCCTAAAAACCTATCCCCCAAACCCTGATAAGAACACGGAGAACGCAAAATAACTCAACAAAGTTCTTCCCGACTTTTATTACAAAACGCAATATCTAAGGGGCGATCGCCGGGGTATTTTTACCTCTGTTTACAGAACTTGATTTTCTATTAGGCTGACAGCGCTGATTAAAATCTAACGTTCTCTTACGAAGAAGAATATTTTGCAATAGAAAAATCAGCTTAGCTCCCCGCTAAATCCTGACTAGGCTGGGGATCACTGATTTGTATTTTACAAAACTTTACTAACCTAAGAGTATTAGGTATCGCTATTAAATAGTTTTATTCCAGTTTGGCAGTTTTAAGTTTGTTCAAGCTAACGCCAAAGTCGTTAATTATCTTCAATTTCAGCCCGTTACAAGATACGTGAATCTCCGCTGAAGCGGCTTAGAAGCGCAGTGATATAAACAAGATGTTCGAAGCGTTGCTATCCACGGTTGCCACTTCCTCCTAACAAAAGCTGACTTTGACTGAACCCAATCGGCCCCAATCGGCCGCAAACAGTAGAAATAAATTTATTTGGGCAGTCTTAATAAAGCGAGACTTGGAGCAAGCCAACCCCACCCCACGATTAACAGATATTACTACACGTTAAACGGGCAGTTGGTCTTCATGGGTAATCACGACGCTCGATATTAATCAACACCAAAGGAGCACGTTCATGGTCTTAGATCCACATGAATTCATGGCCAAAATGGAAACCCGCATGGGCTTCAGCCAAGACGATCGATCCATGCTCAATTCCAACGCCGAGTGGGGCAAATCCATCGCTGCCGATATGGCTGTTCACTTCTACGACTATCTGGGACGCGATCCGGAAATGCAGGAAATTTTAAATGCATCCGATGGCCGCATTCACCGTCTGCGCGAAACATTCATCGAATGGTTTCATGAGATGTTTACTGGCATGGATGGATGGGGCCCCAAGTACGCCGATCGCCGCTGGAAAATCGGTCTGGTGCACGTCAGGATTGGCATTGGCCCCCAACATGTCGTGCCGGCCATGGCAACTGTGGTGCAAAAGGTTGGGCAACGCGCTCAAGCTGACGGTAAATCAGAAGGGCTGCGCGATTCGCTGGGCAAGATTTGCATGATTGACTTGGCCTTCATTGAACAGGCCTACATTGAAGTGTCATCGGCAGCCGTACTGCGCGAAACAGGCTGGACCGAAGGGCTGTTTAAACGGCTGATTGCTACGGGTGCAGGCACGATGTAAGCCAGTTGTACGCTAGATGCAAGTCGGGTGCAAGCCAGGTTGATATTGGCATTTTGCGCTCAGACTGGAACACGGTCTCACGCTGGAACACAGTCTCAGACTGGAACACTGTAAATATTTGACATTGCGGAAGGAAATTATCATGGCTATTAGTACTGAAAAGCTAAACCGAGTTTTACAAGAGTTTGTCACAGCTACCAGTGATGTCCAAGGGGCCGCAGTCGTCACCCCCGATGGCTTGCCGTTGGCAACAAGTTTACCTACCGGTATGGACGAAGAACGGGTTTCAGCCATGTCAGCGGCAATGCTGTCGTTAGGTGAACGCATTGGCTCAGAATTGTCACGAGGTTCGATCGATCGCATTTTTGTAGAAGGCGATCAAGGCTACGGCGTGCTGACCAGCTGCGGCGAAGATGCAGTATTCCTCGTGTTGGCCAATCGGGCTGCGAAACAAGGGGTGCTGATGCTTGAAATCAAGCGCACCCTCGGCGAACTCAAGCTGCTGCTGTCTTAGTGCATGCCTGTCTTAGTGCATGCCTGTCTTAATGCATGGCTGTCTTAATGCATGGCTAGTTTCTAATGCATTCCCGTCTGAAAGACCGTTTACTTCCCTAAAATTCACATGGAAATAATGCGTTTAGTGGTGACTGGCCCAGTCGGGGCTGGCAAATCCACCTTTATCCGTTCCGTAAGTGAAATAGAAGTTGTCGATACCGATCGCCGCGCTACAGATGACACCCTGCTGCTAAAAAAGAAAACAACCGTTGCCTTTGACTTTGGGCGGCTGCAATTTGGCCCAGAGATGGCGCTTCATCTCTATGGCACGCCAGGGCAATCTCGGTTTGACTTTATGTGGGACATTTTGATCCGCAAGGCCCATGCCTACATTTTGCTCGTTGCCGCCCATCGTCCCCATGAATTTCGGGATGCTCGCCGGATTCTGAAATTTATGCAGCAGCGATCGCCCGTGCCCATGATCATTGGCTTAACCCATACCGATTGTCCTAACGCGTGGGAATCAGACAACATCAGAATTGCCCTAGGCTATCTAAACCCAGAGTCTAGCCCCCCCATTGTGGCGGTCAACCCCAACGAAGCTTCCTCCGTCGCCCACTCTGTGATTACGCTTGTTCAACATTCGATGCAGATGTGTTGTGTCTAGCGGTGTTGTGTCTAGCGGTGCAATATGCACCGTATAGCCCACGTGTAACCCACGTATAGCCCACGTGTAGCCCACTTTGACCGTATCCAACTCACTATGTTGCTCTACCACTGCCTATCAGGGTGGCTTAACCCAACCGTTCAGGTCACACGTTAACGTCACATTCCTGCCCTGCGACAATGAGCAACGCCTCCAACTCTGACTTGACATAATCTTGAGGCATGACTGTATGGCTATTACCGGATATTTAGCCGAGTTCTCTCTGGCGGATCTGTTCAAATTTTTGGAGCAGGGTAACAAGACTGGTTTGTTAAGCATCTGCCCGTTATCGGATGCTAGCGATCGCAAAAATCATTACATCTGGCTGCGGCAGGGACGCATCGTGGCGGCAGCGGCGGCCCTCGACCACCAAGAACTGATCCGTCAGATTGGCCAACGAGGCTGGTTGGGCGAGCTAGCGGCCTCCCGACTCGGACAAAACTGCACCCTAGGCATGCCCCTAGGCGTGTGCCTCAAGACCCAAGGAGCATTAAGCGTAGAGCAGCTCAAAATGCTGTTTTATACCCAAGTGATGCGTCAAGTCTGCGATTTATTTACCCTCAAAGACGGCTGGTTTCAGTTTGATCACCGCACCACTATTCCCGAAACGGAGATGACCGGGTTAAGCGCACCCGCCACCGAAGTGACCCTTGTGGGTCTGCGCGCCCTCAAGGATTGGAGTGCGCTAGCCGATAAGCTGCCCGACCCGACCTCCGCGTTGACCAGCGCAGTGGAGGGTAAACCCAGCCTCAAACTCAACCAGGCCGAGTGGCAAATTTGGGAATTTAGCAACGGCACAATGGCGCTGCAAGATATTGCCAAACAGCTCCAGCAGCCCGTCGATAAAATCCAGCAAATTGCATTTCGGCTGATCACCATTGGCATCGCAGAAGAGATTCCCATGGTGATAGAAACACCTCTGCCCACGCAAGATGCTGAACTGCTAAAAGAAAAATCTGCGCAAGAGACGAATGCCATCAGTCAGTCGTTTTTCCAGAATTTGGTGGGTTTCTTGAAGGGCAAAATCTAGATATCGACTGCGTCAGATATTCACCGTCAGAAATTTACCGCTACACATCCATCGTCACAAATCCATCGTCACAAATCTGCAATCACGACTGCCTAACTCAGGTACTGCGTTTCAGGGTGCTACTGCGTTCAAGATATTTTTCAAACTAGTTAGAGTCGAGTTAGTAGAGTCGAGTTGGCCAATGAGCAGGGTTAGACCGGTTTAGAACGATTGCTAAATGGCGTTTGATGATTGTTGTCAGCTATTGCCAAGGTATTGCCAGTTATTGCCAGTTATTGCTAGTCATTGCCAGAAGTTATCAAGATTTTCAGTCTAGCGATCGCCATCCCGTTAGGTCACGCATCAAAACGTGTAACGCATCAAAAACATGAACACACGGTGAACCAAGGGCGATCGCCAATCCATCTTTCCACACGGAGTCCATATGCAAAAGTTTGCCTGGGATGATTCA
>DATNOW010000159.1:0-2053 GCA_036703515.1 Chroococcidiopsis sp. | reverse complement strand
GGCGTTTGAGCGCTGCCCATCGCGGCCCAACTTAGCGTCAGCCCAGCAGCTAACCCAGAGAGCGATCGCACCCAAGGCCGCTTTCGAGACTGCAATGATGTGCGGGTCGTCCCAAAAACACAGCGAGAAAACCGTTGCCAGGATGTGAGCGAGTTCTGCATAGATGATAGGTTGAATAGGGAGTCTATCGTAGTGGCGGGATGGCTCAGATGGATTTCGTTAATCCATTCGATTGATCCGTTAGATTAATCCGGTGGATTGCTCTGGTGGATGGAGCCGATGGATTCAAAATGATCCAGGTTTGGGTTGATCCATGGGTTAATCCAGTGGATGTCACCTGCGCTACCCTTCAAATCCTAAGGGTAGCTCGAAGTCTGTAGTCTCTGCCAATTTTTTCAGACTGCGGTGCGATCGCCCAGGGATTTTTTTGGTTAATATCGCCGTTTAATATTACTGTTTATTGCTGATGACCCCTGCCTCTAAAAAACTTTTAATTGCGGCTAGCGGGACGGGTGGACACCTGTTTCCGGCGATCGCCACCGCCGAACAGCTCCAAGACTACCAGATCGAATGGCTGGGCGTTCCCGATCGCCTCGAAACCCAACTGGTGCCCGATCGCTACCCCCTGCATACGGTCAACCTCGAAGGTTTCCAAAAACGGTTGGGCATCGGCACGATCGAAATTTTCACCAAGCTGGTTAAATCTATTCTGTACGTGCGGCGACTGTTGCAGCAGGGGCAGTTTCAGGGCGTGTTTACGACCGGCGGCTACATCGCAGCACCGGCCATCATTGCGGCCAAAACCCTGGGGCTACCGACCATTCTGCACGAATCGAATGCGCTGCCCGGTAAAGTCACCCGCTGGCTGAGCCCGTGGTGTACGACCGTAGCGCTGGGGTTTGATGCGGCCGCCCAGTATCTGCCCCAAGCCCATAAGGTGTCGGTGGGTACCCCGGTGCGATCGCAGTTTTTGCAGGATCTCGATCGCGACGCCGCCCTGCCCGATCTAGGGGTGCCGGGGGATGTGCCGCTGGTTATTGTGGTCGGCGGCAGCCAGGGGGCCGTGGCCGTCAACCAGATTGTTCGCCAGTGCGTCTTAGCCTGGATTGAGGCTGGTGCCTGGGTAGTGCACCTGACGGGGGAAAGTGACCCCGATGCCCAGCAGGTGAACCATCCCCACTACATCGTCCGGCCGTTTTATAGCAACATGGCCAGCCTGCTGTGTCGCGCTGACCTTGCGATCAGTCGGGCTGGGGCTGGCACCCTAACCGAGTTGGCGATCGCCCACACCCCCTCGATTTTGATTCCCTATCCCTTTGCCGCCGAAGATCACCAAACCTACAACGCCGCTATTTTTGCTGCTTCCGGTGCGGCCATTGTCTATCGGCAGTCTGAGTTAACCGCTGACCTGCTCACCGAAAAGGTGCTGAGCCTGCTGCGATCGCCCCGTCTGCAAGAGATGGCCGATGCGGCTGGGGCCTTGGCGATCGCCGACAGCGCCACCCAGCTTGCCATCCTGATTCGCACCACCCTAACTCCAAGTCCCCAAACCTCCAAACCCCATAGATAATAGAGGCAGCGAGTTTGGCGTACCCCGAATGACGACGCAACGGCCAACCACCCTGCAATATAGCGACCTGATCGGTCGGCTCGTGCTCGATCGCAGCACCGCCGATGAACTGGGCCACGTCGATCAGCTTTGGCTCGACCCCGGCAACTATCGCGTTTCAGGCTTTACCTGCAAGTCGGGTGTACTCGGCCACAGGCGGCGATCGTTTCACTGGTCGCAGATTGCCTCCCTTGGGGCCGACGGCATTTTGGTGCAAAGTGCTGCCGTTGAACCCGCCAAACCCGACACCATCGCTGCGGTGATTGGCCACGAAGTCTGGACAGATGCGGGCAGCAAAGCCGGGGTGGTCAAAGACTACCAAATCGCCATGGCCAGCGGGCAAGTGCTCAGCTATCTGTTTGTTTCCAACGGCTGGCGCGCCATCCTCGACGGCCTCTATGCCCTGCCGCCCCAAGCCATCCTCAGCATTGGCCCCAAGCGGAT
>DATNOW010000158.1:0-3489 GCA_036703515.1 Chroococcidiopsis sp. | reverse complement strand
ATCTGCTAGACATTGAACCCTACGACGAGTCGTGATCGCCGCCCCCTAATAGCTCAAAGCGTCTAAAGAGCCGACAGCCGGTTCAGCTTGTGGAGTGTTTGTGGGGTTGCTAGACCGCTCTTTGAGTTGCTTTTGGGGCGCTGTCTTCCGACCGATAAGATTTGAGCGTGTCTATGTTTCAGGGGCGAAATGTTCTGATTGGCGTTGGCGGCGGCATTGCGGCCTACAAAATCTGCGACGTGGTTTCAACCTTGGCAAAAGCAGGGGCATCGGTGAAAGTTGTGCTCACCGATGGTGCCGAGCGGTTTGTCACACCCTTGACCTTCGCCACCCTCAGCCGTCACCCGGCCTACACTGACGCCGAATTTTGGCAGCCCACTCACGCCCGCCCGTTGCACATTGAGCTGGGCGAATGGGCGGAGGTGTTTTTGATTGCGCCGCTGACGGCGAATACGTTGGCCAAGCTGGCCTATGGGCTGGCAGATAATCTTTTGACCAATACGGTGTTAGCGTCGGTTTGCCCGGTGCTGCTCGCTCCGGCGATGAATACCGATATGTGGCAGCAGGTGGCGGTACAGCGCAATTGGCAGCAGGTGTTGACCGACCCTCGTTTCCATGCGGTTGGCCCGGAGTCGGGGATATTGGCCTGCGATCGCGTCGGGGCCGGGCGCATGGCCGAACCGGCCGACATCATGGCGCAGCTCGATTCGCTGCTGCACACCCACGGCGATCGCGACCTCGCTGGCAAAACAATTTTGATCAGCGCTGGCGGCACCCGTGAGCACCTAGACCCAGTCAGGTTTATCGGCAATCCTTCCACCGGCAAGATGGGCGTGGCCCTGGCCCAAGCGGCCCGCCATCGCGGCGCAGCGGTGACGCTAGTGCATGGCCCCATGACGCCAACACTGCTCGACTCGCTGCGAGGCATAGAGCTGATCTCCACCGTCAGCGCCGAGCAGATGCGCCAAGCCCTGCTCGATCGCTTTCCCCAAGCGGATTGGACTATTATGGCGGCGGCGGTGGCCGATGTCCGCCCAGCCGACTACAGTGCGGCTAAGCTGCCCAAGCGATCGCTACCCACGACCCTGCCGTTGGCCCCAGTCCCCGATATCGTGGCCGAACTCAGTCAGTTAAAGCAGCCCCACCAGCGCTTGATCGGGTTTGCCGCCCAAACCGGCGATATTCTCACACCGGCTCTCGATAAGCTTGAGCGCAAAGGTCTAGACGCGATCGCCACAAATCCGGTAGATCAACCCGACAGCGGTTTTGGCAGCGATCGCAACCAGGCGATTTTGATCGACCGACATGGGCACCAGCAGGCGATCGCCCCCTGTAGCAAACTCGACATGGCCCACCAACTGTTAGACTTTGCCCGTCGACTGTAGCCCGATGAGAAACCCGATGAGAAACCCGGTGAGAGCGATCGCTTTTAAACCCCAGCCTCTAAACACACCATGGATCACACCACAGACAACACCATGGATCATGAGAAAAATTAAATCGTGGGCAAACTTTAATCATAATCTTTAGGCAACTGCGCCCAGACAGACATCGTTTGGGGACGACTAGGGCAGCGCGCCCCCGGATCTCCCAGCACCAACCGCCTACGTTCTGCGACGACAGATAGGGAATGGCGCACACATGCCCGGTTGTGACCAGCGGATTTGATCGACCAGACATCCCCACTCTGTTTTATCGATGGCAAAATGGATCTTGGTGTAGGTCAAGCGCAGATTGAGTCTGGTCAGCCTCTGGTTGGCGTCTAGTCAACCTCGGGTCAACGGCAAAATTAGGACAAATGATACAGATCCTAGGCAAATTATGGGCGATTCACCATTCCAGCTCCCTAGGATTCTAATATTGAGTTAATATTAGTTAACAATCGTTTGTCATTAACCCAATCAGGTATAGGTGACGAGGGTCTCACCCCTATTAGAGATCAGACATTTGCGAAGACGTTTACAAATACCTATAGCGCTCACAAAATCTAGGAGGAATAGCCTCGGTGAATAAGCGGTGGAGAAATACAGGGCTGTACGCCCTTTTGGTCGTAGTTGTTATTTTCGTGGCCACGGCTCTCCTGGATCGGCCCTCTCAGAGCACAGACACCTGGCGCTACAGTCAATTTATTCAGCAAGTTGAACAACACCGCGTCGAGAAAGTCCGCGTCAGCGCCGACCGCACGCGTGCCGAAATCATGACCAGCGACGCTCGGCGGATCATTGTCAACCTGCCTGATGATCCTGAGCTGATCGACATTCTGACCAAAAATGGCGTGGATATCGCCGTGATGCCCACTGCCGACGACAACGTTTGGGCACGGGTATTAAGCACACTGCTGATTCCGTTCCTGCTGCTGGTCGTGCTGTTTTTTGTCTTGCGTCGCGCCCAAAATGGCCCTGGCAGTCAAGCCATGAACTTTGGCAAGTCTAAGGCTCGTGTGCAAATGGAGCCTCAGACTCAGGTAACGTTTGGAGATGTTGCCGGGATCGATCAGGCCAAGCTTGAGCTGGCTGAGGTGGTCGATTTTCTGAAAAATGCCGATCGCTTCACCGCTGTAGGAGCCAAAATTCCTAAAGGTGTGCTTCTGGTTGGCCCTCCGGGTACTGGTAAAACGCTGCTGGCTCGTGCCGTTGCCGGCGAAGCAGGTGTGCCTTTCTTCTCGATCTCGGGTTCCGAGTTTGTCGAAATGTTTGTCGGTGTGGGTGCGTCCCGCGTCCGCGACCTGTTTGAGCAAGCCAAGGCTAATGCTCCCTGTATCGTATTCATCGATGAAATTGATGCCGTCGGTCGTCAGCGTGGCGCTGGTCTAGGCGGTGGCAACGATGAACGCGAGCAGACCCTCAACCAATTGCTGACCGAAATGGATGGCTTTGAGGGCAACACAGGCATCATCATTATCGCTGCTACTAACCGCCCCGACGTTTTGGATGCCGCCCTGCTGCGTCCCGGTCGTTTCGATCGCCAGGTGGTGGTCGATCGCCCCGACTACGCCGGTCGCCTAGAGATCCTCAACGTCCATGCCCGTGGCAAAACCCTATCTAAGGATGTTGACCTAGAGAAAATCGCCCGCCGGACCCCTGGTTTCACGGGTGCCGATCTGTCTAACCTGTTGAACGAAGCAGCGATTTTGGCAGCTCGTCGCAACCTGACCGAAATCTCGATGGACGAAATCAACGACGCCATCGATCGCGTCTTGGCTGGGCCTGAGAAGAAAGATCGCGTCATGAGCGAAAAGCGCAAAGCGCTGGTGGCTTACCACGAGGCGGGTCACGCTCTAGTGGGTGCTCTGATGCCCGACTACGACCCCGTGCAAAAGATCAGCATCAGTCCTCGCGGTCGCGCTGGTGGCTTGACCTGGTTTACCCCCAGCGAAGATCGAATGGATTCGGGGTTGTACTCTCGCTCCTACCTGCAAAACCAGATGTCGGTGGCGCTGGGTGGTCGGATCGCTGAAGAGGTGATCTTCGGTGAAGATGAAGTCACCAC
>DATNOW010000157.1:0-3667 GCA_036703515.1 Chroococcidiopsis sp. | reverse complement strand
CTACTACCCAGCGCACCAACAGCAGCCCCAGCAGCCCGCCCAGCCTCAGCCATTGCCCGAGCGCAATAAAGGGCGCGGCTACCGTCGAGCGGGTAACGCCTGCGAGATTGCCGCAGGTGCAGCGCTCAACTCTGGCGTGGTGTTTGTGTTCCATTTGATGCAAATCCACCCCATTGGGTTCGTCGTGGCGTTGGGCGTGAGTCACTTTTACTTCACGGCCACTGCTTTTGGGGAAGGGCGCGATCGCTTCTTGGTAAACACCATGACCGGATGCAGCGCCCTTACTGCCCTGCTGTGTTCACTCAGTGAGCCGGTTGGCGAATGGTGGGAGGCTAGCCAGTCTAGGACTGCTGCTCTGCAAGATATCGACCTACTTTACCCGCCACCCCCGCAGCCTCGTGGCGTTTTTGCTAGCGAGTGGGTGTGGATTTTTGGGGCTGTGCTGTTGTTATTGCTATTTGCAGGGGGGCGACGTGACCGATAGACTGACCGACCAACACCAGGCGATCGCCAAGGCTCAACAATCGCGGCTAATGTCCGCATTTGCAGGGCTTAACCTAGACGGCAAAATGTTGGCGATCGCCGCCTGCCTGGGAGCGGGGATGTTGAGCGCCGCAATGGCCTGGACAGGAGACGCGAGCGATCGCGTTTTTTTCTGCCTGCAACGCCCCGATCTATCCCTCCAGTGCCAAGACGCTGCTAATCGCCCCTACAGAATGACGCTATGGCACTGGCAGCAGTGGGGGCGCGATGGTCGCCCTGCTGTGGTCGTGCCAAATCCAGGGAAGGGAGTTGATGGCGTAGTTGCAGCCACCAACCCAAATAAAGCATGGTGGGCCCTGGGTGCGTTTGGCTCATTGGCGCTGTCGGGTTATTTGCTGCGCCACCTGCAAGACGAGGATCGCCAGCTCCACGAACTAGACGACCTTGCCCAAAAACGCGATCGCGCTGTTGCTGAGATGGCAGCAAAAGCCGAAGTCCTCAAGGCATACAGACCAGTGGCGATCGCTACGGCTGAAATCGAGACCGCTGCCGATCTGGTCAGACTAGAGGCAGAGCTAGCCGCTCAACAGCTCCAGGTTTATGGCCAGGCCGAAACCCAGATCGCCCAAATCGAAGCCTCAGACGCTGTGTTTGATGCTCAGGTAGCAGGGCTGACCGATGAGGAACGCCAAGAATATCTTGACTACCTCAAAGACCTGAAAAAGACATCGCCATTCCAAATGCCCGGAATGACGCTGGATCAGGTTTGCAACCCCAGCGACAAGGTAGAGGCAGAGCCCGAGCAGCCCGCGATCGCCTCTGACCTCAGCAACCCAAACGCCGCTCAAGAGTTTGACATCACCCGCCTTAACCCACCCGACCCAACCAAGGGCAAAAATATCGCCATCGTTGCAGGGCAAGGCGTTGGCAAAACCACGCTGGCTATTTATATCGCGGGCGAAATCCTCAAATCGCCTGATATCCAGGTTTACGACTTAGACGACACGGGCAAAACCTGGGGCAACCTCCCCGTGTGGGGTACTGGCGACGACGATAGCGAGATCGCTGGGGCCATGCAAAGCGACGCCGATCTATTTGAGCGCCGCACTAACGACCGTGTACGCGATCGCCGCTTTCCTTTTGCGGTGCGGATCATGGATGAAGTGCCGGCCACCTTCCAACGGATTCCAAAAGCGTTCCAAGATTGGGCGTTTATGATGACCTCACGCGCCCGTAAACGAGCCATGATCGCCATCTTGCTCACCCAGTTTCGAGACCCCGCACTAAATGGCATCCGCCCCGAGCAGTGGCGCACAGCGTTTGCCACGTTTTACTTGGGACATAAGCAGGTTGAACACGCCCTAGCCTACCTGGTCAAACCCAGCGCGATCGCCCCCGGATTGCGCGAAGCCCTGAAGAAATGCAAACGGCCAGCGCTCGTCTACTTTGACGATGGTTGGTATTGGTACGACGTGCCAGATCTTGAAGAGTGGTCTAAGCAGTTTTTAGTCCAGACCAAAGGCAAGATAAACCCGGCATCCGATAGCCAATTAGGACTGCAAACCCTCGCGACAGATCGCACCCAAGAAACTAAAAAACGCCTCGAAAACCTCTTATCCCAGCCCGCGCCTGAACCTGAGAATTTTGTGGAGCTAAGCGATCGCCAGCAGGCGATCTTAGACTACGCTGCGCGTAAAAACGACTGGGTTACAGCATCCGAATTGCAGTCAAACTTACGTAAATGTAGGGGCGTTTCTGCCAACGATTTGAAAGCTGATTTTGAATTACTAACAGCCGAGGGTTTTGGCGAGCCTGACACGTCAGGGCGATGGCGCTACACGATGGTTTAGCCCCAAAAACCGGGGTTTTAGCAAATCCGTCAGGAGGCGTCAAGCGATCGCCCTCAAACCCAGTCGCCCCATGTGTCAGGAGGCGTCAGGGCAAGTGTCAGACGATCGCCACCCCAAAAACGCTCAAACTCAGTAACGGCGTGTGTCAGGCTGCGTCAGGGCAATTTGTCAGGGTTTGCCAGGGATTTGTCAGGCGTCAGGGCATGTGTCAGAGCAGTGTCAGGCGAGATGTCAGGGCAAAAGTAAGCGCTATAAATCCAGTTAGTTTCTATTAAGAAAAGCCCCCGATCGCAACCGACGATCGGGGGCTTTTTGTGTGCCCTTACACCCTGCTAGAGTTCCGCCACGCGCTGCGGATTTAGGAACACTGCAAAAAATCACCCTTACACCATGCAGCTAGCACAATACCCCGCCAAAATCGCAGCCGCCCAACGCAAACTGCTCGACCAAAAAAAACGCCGATCTGAACTACACGACGCGCTCGATCAGATCAGTCGAGAGATTGAGGCTGAGATCGCGTTTGACGAATCACTCAAAAACGACAGCCAGCGCAAAAGCGCCCGCATTGAGCTGCAATCCGAGGCACCCTATCAAGCCGCCGTCAAGCGGGTCAAGCGGGTCGACCGCGCGATCGCCCGCCTAGAAGCCAAGGCATAGCTAGGAATAATAGAGCGTTATCCGCGTTTTTACTTATGCCAGAGCCGCCAGAATGCCCACAAAACTGTCCTAACCGAGTCCCAGAAAAACGCCAACAGCGCATTGGGCTTGGCGTAGCAGCGATCGCCTTAACCCTATTCGTTGGCTCGTGGGTTGCACGCGGAATCATTGACCGCAAAACTCCGACCGTGTTTGAGGTTGGTTTTGCTCTAGCCTGCGTCTACTTAGGGCTAGCCGATCCAAAATCCGCTCAGCAAATTTCTATCCGTGCGCTGGGGGCGATCGCCCCTGGTCAAAGAGATTAGTTTCCAGGGTGCCTCTGCCGTCCTCCCTTCTCCCAACCGCTCCTGATGTTGCGTTACTTATATGCCTTCTTTGCCAAGCCTCCGAAACCTGCTGTTAAGACGCTTGCTGCTGTGGTCAACTCCAGTGCGGGTTATTCACAAACACTATCCCGATGGGCGCGGTTGCCATCTGATCGGCGGTCTGTCGCTGCAATGCGTGGCGTTTTCAGCGCCACCCCCCACTTGCAGCACACCCTCAGATTTATTTCACTAGAGCCAATTGCAGGCGAAGAGATCCAACCCTACAAAGCGCTACCAGACAACACTCACGACTTTTTTGTGATCGCCCGCGAGCAGCGTGAGGGCGCAAAACCTTACGTCCTGATCCACCTG
>DATNOW010000156.1:0-11760 GCA_036703515.1 Chroococcidiopsis sp. | reverse complement strand
GCAAGGAACGCATAAGGTAGCTGCAAAGTATTGGCGGGTTGATGCGCGAAAAGGTTGGCGATTCGCAGATGAAGAGGTGGTCTTGACCCGACATACCGACCACATAACAGAACGCTTCGTTACACTCAACAATGCCAAATCTCCTTTTGATGGGGATTGGGCATACTGGGCAAAACGAATGGGACGCTATCCCGGTATTCCAGAGCGGACAGCTAAACTGCTCCAGCGACAGGACGGAAAATGCGCTTTGTGTGGACTTCACATCACATTCAACGATCCAATCGAAGTAGATCATATTCAACCCCAGATATTGGGTGGAAAAGATCACTACACAAACCTGCAACTGGTACACGGGCATTGCCACGACCAGAAGACCGCAGTCGATGGGTCACTATTATCAGCTTCTACTTCACGACAAGCTCAATTCATTGAGGAGCCGGATGAGGCGAAAGTCTCACGTCCGGTTCTGAAGGAGAGTTCGTTGGGGCGACCCAACGTTCGACTCTAACGTGACGGCTGCCCGAATTCCGATGATGGTGGTGCTGTGCGTGGTTTTAGGTGATGTTCTCAGCACTTTAATTGTGCAGTGATTGCCCATCATTACGCTGGTTTTTGCATCTACTACCCGTTTGAGCGGATAGTGCGATGCCTGTAGCGGTATTGCACTATCCCCAAAACTCTGCGGCAGAGATCTTGAAATCTCAAGATCTTTGTACATCACATCGCTTTGTGGCTCAAGAGTTTTGGCATTTCTTAAGTGTATTTGCACAATCTGACCCACGCTATTTTTACAAAACCCTCCATGTCTGACGATTCTCGAAACGATCAATTTATTCCTGTGAACCAGATTCTTAACCTTAAGCCTCGCCTTGGCCCAATCCCGGGCGAACAGGTGATTCCCTGGATTGCAATTATTCTGGGGGCGTACCTCGTATGTCAGGGGATATTGGGACAGACTTGGCTTGCGACCGTATTAGTGTCAGGCTGGGGCATTGCCACGTGGTGGGCATTAACGGGCAATGCAAGCTGGCAGTTTCTCAATAAATTTCGCGGTTCACCCCATTGGACGCGCGGCCATTTGCCCTATGAAAGTCTTTTGAGTCAAGAGCGATCGCGCCAGCGAGGAATGCTGATTGTCCAAAGTCGGTCGCCAAAGAGCGATCGGCCGCGTCGATTGCACTGACTAAATCAGCTTTAGACAAGGAGACCTTTATGAAACCCAAACTGGGCCGACAGAGGACAACGGTCATCGAACGTGACAGAAAAGTGGCCATCGTCCAAAGTGCATTTGAAGATTTCAACCCCCTATCGAGTTTGATAGACATTGAGCTGAAGGGGCGAAATTTAGGAGCCTTACTGCTTCAACCCAGCAAAAGTCGCTTTTGTTTTGTCTTTGGTTTTCGTGCCTCTGGCATCCACGATACGCTGCGTCTTGATCAACTGCTGCCCACGATCGCTAGCCTTGAGTCTGGGCTAAAAGAACTGCTCCCAAATGAGCGTCTGACTATCCATCTCAGTTCGTTTACAGGCGATAGCGATCGCCAAGCCGATTTAGACCAGCTTATGAGCCAAGCGCCATCTCCAGAGCTGCGTCTGATTTTGATGAGCGAGAAGGTGCGGGCACAAGAACTTAAACAGATGGGGGTACGAAAACCGAAAACCCTCGCTCTTTACGTTACCTATACGATTGAGTCCGATCAAAAAGCAGCGGCCGCCTCCGATTGGATCGAGAAAACTCTAGCGCGCGGAATGACGCTTTGGGAAACCTTCAAAGGTGATGGTGAAGTGCTAGAGGTAGAACGCTACCAAGAGATGATCACCCGCGCTTTTAGCGATGGCTATCTGCGCTGGGAGCAGCTGCTCAACATCAAAATGGGGCTAGAAGTGCAACCCATGAGTGTTGAGGCCCTGTGGGCTATCCTGTGGCATCGGTTTAACCAGACGCTTCCACCCCCGGTGCCTCAACGCTTGATTCTCACAGCCAATGGTTTGAGTGAGCAGATCGTTTCTGAGATCCACCCCGCCACCTTGCTTATCCAAGGTGAAAAAGGGCAGTCTACTGTGCCAATTGCCGATCGTCGCTGGCTAAAAGTCAAAGGAAAATATATCGGTGCTCTGACGTTTACCGATAAACCTGGTGGCTTTCTCAATGCTAGGTCGCAGTTGCGCTACCTATGGGATGTGCTGTGTCGTCCCCATGTGATTGACACCGAGATCTTTTGTCAAATTACCCCGGCCAATCCCCACTTGCTTAGAACCAACGTCCAACGGATTTTGAAACAATCGAACGTGACGGCGAGCCTTGCCCAGGAAAAGCGAAGCATTGACGTTGGGGCCCACATCAAAACCAAACGTTCAGTGCAAGCCCAAGAAAAACTCTATGAGGGTGCGCTTCCCGTTAATATTGGCACCGTTTTTTTGGTACACCGCTCTAGTCCGACTCAGCTAGATGAGGCGTGTTCAGCACTATCCGACTGCTTTCAACTCCCCGCTAAAGTCATTCGAGAAACTGAAATTACTTGGCAGCTGTGGCTGCAAACGCTGCCGATCTCTTGGGATAAGCTGCTGGGCAAGCCCTACCGCCGCCAATTAACCTACCTCAGCAGCGAAGCACCGGGATTGATGCCACTGACAATGACGCGTCCCGGCAGCGCTAGGGGGTTTGAAATGATTGCTGATGAAGGGGGGAGTCCCATTAAGATCAACTTTATTGAAGAGCATCGCAATATCGCAGTCTTTGGCACGACGCGTTCCGGTAAGTCGGTGATGGTGTCTGGGATGTTGACTGAAGCCTTAGCCGCAGGGCTACCAATCGTGGCGCTGGATTATCCTAAACCCGATGGCACTTCTACGTTTACAGATTACGCTAGCTTTTTAAAGCCCAGAGCGGCGTATTTTGACATTGGTAAAGAATCCAACAACCTGATGGAGCAACCCGATTTGCGGGGTATGGATGACGAACAGCGGCGCGAACGATTTGAGGACTATAAGTCGTTTTTAGAAAGTGCCATTGTGACTATGGTGCTCCCCTCGGCTCAAGAGGATGCTTTGTTGGAACAAACGGTGCGATCGCTGATTGGCAAGGGGCTTACCCTCTTTTTCGACGATCTCGATATTCAGCGGCGTTACGCGGCAGCACTCGAACAAGGGTTTGGTTCCGATGCATGGGCGCAAACCCCGACGCTTAAAGATTTTCTGAGCTTTTGCACCGTTGAAAAGCTGGGGATTGAAGAAGCCAGCGGGCTGATTCGCAACGGACAGTCTCAGATTCAGCTCCAGTTAGAATATTGGTTAAATTCCCGCGTAGGGAGGGCAATTGGGCAACCGTCTAGTTTTCCTACCGATGCTCAGCTGTTAGTTTTTGCCCTGCGGAATCTCAGCAACGAGAATGAAGCTGCAATTCTTTCGTTAAGCGCGTACTCTGCCGCCCTCCGTCGCGCTTTGGCCTCTCCCCGCTCTATTTTCTTTATTGATGAATCTCCGATTCTTTTTGCCTACAGCACCATTGCCCGCTTGATTGGGCGGCTCTGCGCCAACGGAGCCAAAGCTGGGATTCGCGTTTTTCTATCGGGGCAAGATCCCGATACGATCTGCAACTCTATTGCTGGGCAGCAAATTATGCAGAATATGTCTACTCGCATGGTGGGACGCATTCAGCCGATGGCGATCGACTCCTTTGTGCGACTGTTGCAGTATGAACGCCTCATTATTGCAAAAAATGCTAGTGAAAGTTTCTTTCCGAAACGTTCTGAGCTTTACTCCAACTGGCTATTAGACATTGATGGTGTCTTTATTTACTGCCGCTATTATCCGGGTGCAGTGCAGTTGGCGATTGTGGCCAATAATCCCGATGAGCAGCTTGCGCGATCGCGGGTGATGGCACACTATCCCAACGATAAATATATGGGCACCGTTCGCTTTGCAGCGCAGTACACGACGGCCATTCGCAGCGGTTATAGCCTTGAACAGGTTGGTGAATCACCGCGTGATACCCCAGTGCAGGAGAAGTTGATCTATGCACGCTGAAAAGCGAGTCCTGCGTTTAAAGAAGCGTCGTCAGCAGTGGCTGCTGGGCACCCTGCTGGGTATAGCGGGAGCGACCACTCTTGTTATGCCAGCCCAGGCATTTAACTTGAGCCATATCGAGACTACGCTCAGCCGTGCAGCAAATGGTAGCTCTGGAGGAGACTTTGAGCATGATCCGCTCGATAGCTCAGCAGGGAACCTGAGTGGAAGTGCCACAACGGCAGAGGATGGCTTAATTGGTGATGTCGCTAAGGGGATAGATGGCTTTGGCAGCCATCTATCCAACATCGGTGGATTTAGTTTGAGCCACTTGTTTGAGAGCGTTTTAGGTCACTATACGGCCTTAGCGGAAAGCTACCTCAATACCTGGACAACCAAGACGTTGGGGGAATTATTGGGCGGCATCAAGCGCTCGAATACGGGTGATCTAGGACAGACAGACCCGGCCCAAACCTCCGATAGCATTGGTACTGCGATTGGCAACGACGGCAAAGGGAATACTGCGGGTGTGGCTTCTGCCAATACCCAAAAGCAGGATGTATTTAACCAAAATCCGGTCGTGGTACAACAATCGCTGACCCATGCTACGCAGCAGGATGATGCGCGGGGCTCATCGGAAATATTTCTAGGAGAAGCCGGGCAGCAAGTCCTAAAAAGTGAAATGCAGTCTGCGCAAGCTAATTTACAAGATATTCAAGCGCACTCGGATCAAGCTCAAAGCATGGATGTGACGCAAGATGTTGAGAAAAATTTGACTGCGATGGTGAATGATCAGAGTCAATTAGAGGCAGGAAGTTATTCTCAATTGATGCAGTTAAATCAGCAGCAAGCAGAGGCTAATGTCGTCAATGCAGATGTTTCCGAATCCCTGGATGAACTCAATCGTTCACGTCATGCAGAAGTGATGTCAGGAGCATATGATGTCATGGCGGGTGCCGCGAATCTCTATTTGCCCGGATCCGGTGCAACCCATTAAAAGGCGCGATTGATAAGGTGCGATCGCCCATCCTGTAGTGAGTGTGACTAGAAAGCACCACGGTTTTACGCTGCCACTGAGAAGAACAATTGTGGGCGAGTCGCAGAGAGTGGCGATCGCCCTTTTGCAGCTTTTTATCAGTGCTGTAATCACGCAGTGCTGCAATCACACAGTGCTGCAATCAAAAAAACGAATGCTCTAGAGTCGAAAAGGTGATGCTCATTCAAACTGTCAGAGAACGTTCTGAGTTTTGTCAGAGGATTGTCAGATCGGCTCGTTAGGCTGTGAGATGCAATGGATATGTGAGCTGAGCGTATGGTTACTTCGCTTTTAACGGTGCTAGCAGAAACAGGTGCTGCCAATATTCTGCAAAATGGCTTGAATACGTCTCAAGGCATTGCTGAAACGTGGAATAAGCAGTGGTTAACCATTTTCCAGAGTGATTTGTATTTGGCGATTAATACAACCGGTGTTCTTTTTGCAGCGGGCGCACTCATTTTTTTCATGATTAAGTTTGGACAGCAGATGATTGCTGATGGGCAGTTTGAGCAACCGTTGTTAAGTTTGGTCTTGCCTCTATTGGTGATTGTTTTGTTGGCGAATCAGGGCTATGTCTTGGCGCATGGAACTCTAGCTATGCGGGAGATTATTCATCATCTTTCAAATCAGGTGCTCTCGACGACAGTCTTAGAAGTCAGTCTAAAAGAAGCGATTCAGGCTTCTAGCGATGAAGGAGCAGTTTCCAGTGAGATTAGTGCGCTATTGAGTCAGTGTCAGGGGATGGTGGGGCAAAAGCAGATTGACTGCTTACAGTCGGCAAATACCCAAGCGCAACAAATTATCGGGGCTTATCAAACCGCACATCCGGGGGCCAAGATTGGGTCGATTCTGCTGAATTTGCTCAACCAAAATCCAACGATTCGGGGAATTGAAGGGGCTGGGCAACAGGATTATCCTGCGGTATTTGGTGGGCTTGGCTATTTAGGGGGTTTTATCGGTGGGGTTTCAGAACAGATTGTGCAGGTGGTGCTTTTGGCGTTTCAGTGGGCGTTTGCCAACCTGTTAGAAATTGCCCTGTTGTTGACTGGTTTGATTGGGCCTTTAGCCGTCGCTGGACTGTTGATTGATGATGGGAAACCCTTTTTTGCCTGGGTGACAGGTTTTTTTAGCCTGGGGATGGCGCAGATTTCATACAACATCATCGTGGGATTAGCAGCCGAAGTGGTGGTTAACGCTCAAGTGACCGATACCCTTGGTTTTCTGGTGATTACAGCGCTGCTGGCTCCTGCACTATCCTTGGCGATCGCCAGCGGTGGAGGGATGGCCGTGTTTGGGGTGATTACTGGTGGCTCAGCCTATGCCGCGTCTTCCTTAACTCGGTTTTTACCCTCCGTTGTAATCCCGATTTAGTTTGAGTTTTGTTTGTTTAGTGATTTCTCTACTAACGCTGTTCATCATGCTGAATACGATTCAAGGCAATCGCCGTTTTCATTCGTCGAATATCCTACCGCTGTTTGCCCTGGGCACCTTGGGTATTCAGAGTCTTGTGTTGCTGCTGGTGCTGCTCAATACAGCCCGGATTGGGCAAATCGCCCGAAAACCTGTACCCACACTGGTGCAGCTAGTGGACGGCCGGGCCATTACGACAGCCCCTGTTGATCCTGCCCTGAGGACACCAATGGTAATCCATGCCTTCGTCAAAATGGCGCTAGGTATGATGTTTAGCTGGAGTGGCACGGTGCAGAACGCACCCAATGCTGGAGCAGGAGCAGGCAATTCGCCATTGCCGCCAGTGACAGATCCCGGTGTGCCGATGGGGAATGGGCGGGTGACGACGGCAAGTTGGCAAGCTTCCTTTGCCTTAAAAGAAGATTTTCGGACTCAGTTTTTGGCAGAGATTGCCAAGTTGACCCCAGCTGATGTGTTTGCAGGCACAGCGCAGAGTGTGCTGAACATCGAGTCTATTTCAGATCCGAAGCCGGTGAAACCTGGAGAATGGCAAGTAGATGTGGTGGCCAACCTGATAATTTTTGATGGCAACCATCCCCAAGGAACTTCCATCCCATTCAATAAAACTCTGTTTGTAGAGGCCATTGAACCTGCCCAAGACCCCCTATCTGATACCTCAACGCCATTGCAGAAAGCAGTCTATCAATTGCAAGAGAGCGGGTTGCAGATTAGCTTAATCCGCGATTTGAATCTGCAGCAGCTTACGACCCACTAACCCATTAATGGGAAACCCTGCCTCTGCTCATTGCTTCGTTTTTCCGTTGCCGATTGAGGATGTGTCATGGATCAAACATCACCTTCTACTACCTCTGTGAACCTAGCGGTTCCAGAGGATGAATTTGCACATTTTGCCCAGCTTACTGGCTTTCAAGATGCCGCTGGATCGCGCTCATCCTTGGCGTCTGACGCGGCATCCAATGAACTCCCTTTGCTTGATGAAGACGACTTGCAGGATAACATCGACGGGCAGAAGACCCAGATCCAACTGTGGAGCAATCCCTATGCCAAGGTTGTCTCTGTCGGTGGTCTCTTTGCGATCGCCACGGCGGCCATTGGGTTATTTGTGCTCAGCGCCAACCCTATTCGGCATTCCACCACGGCTGGCGAGCCTGCACCTGTGCCCGCTGTATCGGCTACTGCCGCAGACTCATCGAGTAATGAGATTGGCGACCTTAAAACACAGACGGCCCTGGAAACGCAGGCTGCTGCCATTCGAGCGGCCAACATCCCGCCTAGTTCTGTACGTTCGCCAACAGCCCCCGTAGGCGCTGTATCCGCGGCGGCGGCATCCCCGCCCCGAAGCGTTCCCTCATTTGATGCGTCCCCTGTCGTGCGAGCGGCAGCGCCTCGTCTATCCGATCCTGCTCCATCGACTCCCCCGATTGATCCCACGCAGGCATGGCAAAATGCCCAGGCAATCGGGAGCTACGGGCAAGTGACCTACGCGGCTGTGCCATCCCCCAGTCATCTATCGTCTGATTCGCTAGTCTCTGCTGATGACGCTAATCCGGGTGATCAACAGGCCTATCAAGCCGATGAAGCCGCCATTTTAACGGGGACAGTGCGGCAATGGAATCAGGTTAGTCCCGGTGCGATCGCCAGCGGGCGTTTAGAAACACCCATTATATGGGCGCAGGATTTAGACGCATCGCAACAGCCGCAGCGTTTTGCGATGACCCTCAGCCAACCGCTTATGGGTGCGAATGGCACGGTGGCGTTGCCTGCTGGAGCCGTGCTGATCCTATCGGTGGGTGGAGTGGATCAAAGTGGCTTGGTCAGCTTAGCCGTAGTGGGTGCGATCGCTCCCTCAGACCACAGCCCAGCTTGGGTCAGCCTGCCATCCAGTGCGCTGAGTATTACAGCCGAAGGCAACAAACCCCTGATGGCTGAACCCTATAACGGAGCCAGTCGGCACATTGCCAATCTGGATCGCAATCTGGCATTAATGGGCGGTTTGGCTCAACTGGGGCAGTTTGTGACCAATCCCAGTGCATCGACTACCGCTCAAGGGCTGACCTCTACGGTCACCACGACGACCAATCGTCGCGTTAATCCAGGTAGCATTCTGGGGGCTGTGCTTGATGGAGCCTTTGGGGCATTGCAGCAGCAGGTGTCTCAACGCAATACCCAGCAGATTCGCGACCTGCTGCAACGGCCCAAGCTTTGGTATATTCCTGCAGATCAAACGCTGCAAATCGTCGCCAATGAATCATTTGAGGTGGGATCATGAAGCCGCTGTTGCGCCTGGGTCTGCCCCTGCTTGCTGTTTTGAGTGGGTTCGGCCGTGCTAACCCCGCCTGGGCGCTGAACCTTGTTCGCTCGGTTGGCCTGACTCAAGCGCGCAGCGGGGTTCCCCTTACAGTTTGGGATGGGGGAGGAACTAATATTGACTTCACCCACACCCATGAAATCATCCAAAAAGTTTGGCTGGACGATGCCAGTCAGCTGACGCTTGACGTTGACGGAACGCTCTGTTCGGGTGGCACCTGTAATGGTTCTGCCACTGGTGCCGGTATCATCCATCTGAGACGGCTGCTTGGCGTTCACTTTCCTAACCTGCCCTCGTCGCCGTCAACCCTGCTAAGCGTAGTGACCGAGTCCCCTCAAGGTATCCATAATCTCTACCAATTTCAGATTAGCTATGCCCACGGGACTCCTCAATACACAACCCTGTCTATGGTGAGGGCGTCAGACCCAAGTGAAAACGTTGATTTAGAGGCCGTAAACCGAGGCCTGCAGCAGGCGATCGCCTGCCATCTGATTACAGCAAACAGCCCGGTGATTGCTCGGATGCACGATTTTATATCGAGCGTGAACGGAGGGGCATCGATGGAAGAAGCGATCGCCCATGCCCAAGTTTCTCTGGCGCTGGTTTCTCGTCTTGCTGAGATGGGGCGTCCAGCCTTGTTGCCAAATCTTGTATCCAATCCTGATTCCCTGACCTCTATCGCGCCATCGCCATGAGTCTCCCTTTTGAAAATAATTCAGTTCCCCGACTGCATTCCACTCCGCCGTTGGGGTCTGCGCCGCCATCTTCAGGAGTGCTGCCGGAGATTAGCGGTGGGATGTTGCATTCGCTATCGGGCGGCAACGGGGTGCTGCTGCTGCTAGTTGCTGCGATGTTGATTGGCATGAACTGGCTGGGGAAAGGGGGGCAGGGTGCACGCTTGGCTCGCAGCTTTTTAGGCGGTGATCCAGAGAAAAGGGCCGCTCGCCGGAAAGCGCTTAGCCAGATGCAAGCGCGACGGCATAATGCCGTCACGTTATTTGTAGGTAGCCCAAGTCGTAATAAACGCGGAGAGGGGATGAGACGTTCTGCAACCCTCTGGCTTCCGGATGCCCAACGGGGCATTGTCGTCGTTGGCGCACCGGGTTCTGGGAAGACATTTTCTGTGATTAATCCTGTAATTCGCAGTGCCTTGGATCAGGGGTTTCCAACAATTGTTTATGACTTCAAGTATCCCGATCAAACCGAATTGCTGTGTGCCTATGCAGCTAAACGTGGCTATCGCGTTAAAATCTTTGCCCCTGCGTTTGCTGAAAGCGAAGTTTGCAACCCGCTCGATTTTTTGCGCGATTCAGACGATGCGCTGATGGCACGGCAGATCGCGACGGTAATGAACCGCAATTTTGCCCTCAATGCCAATTCATCTGAAGATAAATTCTTTTCTGATGCAGGCGACCAGCTTACCCAAGCGATTTTGATGCTAGCTAAAGCCATGCCCGAGCCGGATCTGATGATGGCCTCTACACTGTTGAGTCTTGCGGATCTGCCGAAGCGTCTAGAGGCGGCCTATAAACGTAGCGAGTCGGGTAACGGATGGAAAATGAGCAATTGGGTGTATCTAGCTTTTTCCCAGTTGCTCCAACTGCAGGGCTCTGAAAAGACTGTCGCAGGTGTAATTGGCACCGCCAGCAAAATTTTCTCCCGTTTTCTCAGTCCGGAACTGGTCAGTGCCTTTTGTGGTCAGACAACCCTTCCGTTGGACTTGGAAGGTAAAACGCTGTTGATTTTGGGATTGGATCGGCAGCGTCGAGAAGCTGTAGCTCCCCTGATTGCGACGATTCTGCATATGATTGTGACCCGCAATGTTACCCGTCGCCGCAAAGACCCGTTGGTGTTAGCGCTTGACGAATTACCGACGCTGTACTTGCCTTATCTGACCAATTGGCTCAACGAAAACCGTTCCGATGGTCTGGTGACGATGATTGGTTTTCAGAACCTCAACCAGCTGGAAAAAACATACTCCCGCGAGATTAGTCGGGCCATCCTGGGAGGCTGTGCTACTAAAGTGGTGTTTAATCCCCAAGAGCATGAGAGCGCTAGAGCGTTTTCAGAATATTTGGGGGAGGAGGAAATCGGCACTCAGCAACGGTCTCGCAGTAGGGGTAAAGGGGGGAGCAGCACCAGCACGTCTGATCAACTCCATAAGCGATCGCTGGTTGAGGCGGCACAGTTCAATAAATTTCCCACGGGCAAATGTGTCTTTGTCAATCCAGCCTATCAACGTCACGACGAAGGTTCGATTCCGCTGATTCTCACTATCAAAGTGCCCGCTCAGGATTTGCAAGAAGAAGACTGGAGCCGTCGCCGCTGGGATCAGGTTAGGCAGCGGCTCATTGCGAACTCTCATCAGGTATTCAATTCTGACGAGCAAAGTAAGGCTGAAATTGACCGGCGGATGGCGATCGCCCAGCAGATGTTTCCGCTGGCAGAGGAAGAGTCTTCAGCGGCTAGCCCACTGCGCCAAGATAGCGCTACTGCGCCCAAGTCGCTGCTCGCCCAACTTCAGGATGTTTTTTAACCTGTAAGGAGCGTTATGTTTCCTGTCCAAACCCACGAAGCAGATAAGGCCCAACAAAACGTCAATGCTGTGCATGAAGCGCTGTTGCAGATCCTGGCAAAGCTGGGGCTGGATTGGCAAGAACCAATGCCGATTCCCTTACGGCAACCCGGGAGCTTCCTGCGGGCAGAGCTAGAGCCCCGGTCGTTACCCCAGTTAAACGGCGGAGCTGGGCCAGATGCGATCGCCGGATGGGATCATCCGCGGCCGCCGCTACCGGGTACTCCGCTCATCCAAATCCAGATTGGCGAGACTCGGTTGGCTGGCACCTTAGAAGCGGTCAACGATCAGCTTGCGGCCCTACCTGCCTCCACACTGCTGTATCTGCGAGATGCCCTTAATCGCCCGGCCTTACCTGCTGCGAGCGATCAGGCTAAAGAGTCTCCAGACATTGACAGGGGTGAC
>DATNOW010000155.1:0-5343 GCA_036703515.1 Chroococcidiopsis sp. | reverse complement strand
TTCAAGAGGGGCTTTGCCGGTGTTTTCTACAACCCTCGATGCGGGTCTAGAGTTCTTCAACTGGACGCTGAGATGCCGTCACCATTGCCCATGAAGGGGAGGCTGACAGCACGACGCCGTATGCCAAGCAGGGCAGGGCAGTCCACAGGCTTAGTGCAAACCTCCAGCTCGCTTCCCAGACGCCATCCGGTGAATGCCCGGTGAACGCGCCCGGTAAATGCCCGGTGAACGCCGAGTGACCAGTCAAACGACACACTGCCTATAGGGGCTGGTTTCTGTCGTGATCGATTTTGCCCCAGTCGCTTTTGGCTTGTCGGCATTACCCATCCACTCTCTGCGAAACCGGCCCTCCCCATAGGTCACTTTTTCTCACTGAAGGTATTACGGTGGATTCCGATCGGTTGGCCCGTCACTTACAAACAATCCAAACCCATCTGGAGTCAGCCCTTGGATCCCTCGCTGCCGCCACTCCGCCAGCACCGAGTGCGATCGCCCACAGTCGCGATCAGCTACAGGCGGCACTCAGCCTTTTGCAAACGGCGCAGCAAAGTCAGCGCTTGCAGCACAGCTATACCCTCGCCCTAGAGCATGAAGTCCACCATCAAAAAGCCCAAATGCAGCAGGCGGTAGAGTTTGAGTCGATGCTCAAACGCATTACCGACAAGGTGCGCGACTCCCTCGATGAAAGCCAGATTTTGCAGACTGCGGTCAAGGAATTGACCCTAGTGTTGGGCTTGGGGGGCTGCAACTCTGCCTTGTATGACCTCAACGAGGGCACCTCCACCATTCGCTACGAATATACCGATTCCATCCCCACATCCCAGGGCAAAGTGGCCCAGATGGATCACTTTCCCGAAATCTATCGTCAGCTCCAGCAGGGCTATTATTTTCAGTTTTGTTCGCTGTTTCCTAACCCGGTGCGCGGCCATGTCGCCATGCTGGCCTGCCCGATTTTTGTTGACCCCAACTCGTCGCAGGGGATCAATCAGGCGGTACTAGGTGATTTGTGGTTGATCCACGACAAGAGCCATGAGTTTAGCGAGTTTGAGATTCGGCTGGTGCAGCAGGTGGCCAACCAATGCGCGATCGCCATCCGCCAAGCGCGCCTCTATCAAGCGGCCCAGGTGCAGGTCAAAGAGCTAGAAAAGCTCAACCGCCTCAAAGACGAATTTCTCAGCACGGTGTCTCACGAGCTGCGCACCCCCATCGCCAATGTCAAAATGGCGATTCAGATGTTGAAAGTTAGCACGATCGAAGAACGGCGGCAGATTTATTTCAATATTTTGGAATCTGAAACCGTGCGGGAGGCCCAGCTCATTGATGAACTGCTTGACCTACAGCGGTTAGAGTCGGCGGCCTACCCGATTCAGGTGCAGCCGATTTACTTGCAAACCTGGCTGGCGGCCGTGATCGACCCGTTTAGCGTGCGGCTGACCAACCACGAGCAGCACCTCACCCTCGATTGCCCGTCTGATCTGCCGGAGTTGTGGTCAGATCCAGAAATTTTGCGGCAAATTTTGTCTGAATTGCTCAACAACGCTTGCAAATACACCGATAAAGGGGCCCACATCAAGCTGTGCATTCGCCCAGTGCGATCGCCATCCGACGGCGACGGCAATGCTCAGATGCAGTTTGAGGTGCAAAATCAGGCCACCATTTTGCCCGATGATTTACCGCATATCTTTGAGAAGTTTTATCGGGTCATCCAGATTGATCGCTACAAGCAGGGCGGCACAGGGCTAGGGCTGGCACTAGTGCAAGAGCGGGTTAAGCAGCTCGGAGGCTCGATTCAAGTCACCAGCCGCGACGGTTGGACGACCTTTACGGTGCTTTTGCCCAATGAGAGCAATCTTCAAGGGATCGCCCCCAATCGGGGCAACTTTAAAGGCGGCAAGCCTAAGGGCGGCAAGCCTGAGAGCAGCAAGACTGGGGGCGGCAATCTTAAAGGCGGCAATCTTAAAGGCAGCAAGCCTGAGGACGACAATCTTAAAGGCTAGAATCCTAAGGGCGACGCATCCCAAATGGGCTAGGGTCAAACCACCGCGCCACGCTTTATGCGGGTAGACGAATTATGCTGGTGGACGAACTCCTTCTCTACAGTGCCGCACCCTATGACCGCTGCCTTGACTCACCTTGTCTTAACCAATGACGATGGCATTGATGCCCCTGGGCTAAAGGCCCTTCACCAGGCTGTGGGCGATCGCGGCCTGATTATTGCCCCCCGCGATCACCACTCTGGCTGTGGGCACCAAGTCACCACCCACCGTCCCATTCAAATCGAGCAGCGATCGCCCCAGTCCTACGCGATCGCGGGCACCCCGGCCGACTGCACCCGTGCTGCCGTGAGCCATTTGTGTCCCAACATGGAGGTGGTGCTGTCGGGCATTAATGCCGGGGGAAATTTGGGGGCCGATATCTACATTTCCGGCACCGTCGCCGCCGTGCGGGAAGCCGCCCTGCATCGCATTCCGGGCATTGCCATTTCCCAATATATTTATCGGCGGCGGCCCATCGACTGGGAACGGGCGGCCCGTCTGGCCGCCCAGGTGCTCGATCGCCTGCTGCCCGAACCACACGAACCCGGCACCTACTGGAACGTCAACTTGCCAGCCCTTGATCCCGATGCCCCTGACCCTGAGCTAGTGTTTTGCCCGCTTTGCACCCAGCCCCTCCCCGCCGACTATCGGTTTGAAGACGACCATCTGCACTACACCGGCGACTATAGCCAGCGATCGCGCACCCCCGGTTCAGATGTCGATGTTTGCTTTTCAGGGCAGATTGCCATCACCCAGATTCGGCTGTAAGCCAGTCCTAGCGGGTTCTAGCGGATCGCCCCATGGGGGCCTCTGATTTGTGATACGGTGATTACTCACGGGCGATCGCGGCGGGCGCGTCCAGTGCGGCACGGGCGATCGGCGCAAGGTGAAATGCTCTGGTCATCCGGCAATAGGACAAGCCAAAGCAAACTCGCAAAACAGAAACATACAGCAGACTCACAAAGGGGTATCAATGCGCGTTTTGATCATGGGGGGCACCCGGTTTATTGGGGTATACCTAACCAAGCTGTTGGTTGAGCAGGGCCACGATGTTGTGTTGTTTAACCGGGGCAACAAACCGGCTCCCGTTGCAGGCGTGCAGCAAATCCAGGGCGATCGCACCGATCCCGCCCAGCTCAAAGCCAAGCTGTCGGGTGAAACCTTTGATGCCGTCTTTGACAACAACGGGCGCGAACTCAGCGACACCCAGCCCCTCGCAGAACTGTTCAAAGATACGGTCAAACACTTTGTCTACGTCAGCTCGGCCGGGGTGTATCTGAAAACCGATCAGCCGCCCCATGTCGAAGGGGATGCCGTTGATCCCAAGAGTCGCCACAAAGGGAAATTTGCCACCGAAGCCTATCTGGCCGAGCAAGGCGTGCCCTTTACCTCGATTCGTCCGGTCTACATCTACGGCCCGCAAAACTACAACGATCTAGAAGCCTGGTTCTTTGACCGCATCGTGCGCGATCGCCCCATTCCTATCCCCGGTAACGGCATGCACCTGACTCAGTTGGGGCACTGTTATGACCTGGCCACCGCCATGGCGGCCGTGTTGGGGAACGATAAGGCCATTGGGCAAATCTACAACGTGTCAGGCGATCGCTTTGTCACCTTCGACGGGCTGGCTCGCGCCTGTGCCACGGCCGCCAGCAAATCGGCAGACGACCTGCGCGTCGTCCACTACGACCCCAAGCAGTTTGACTTTGGCAAACGCAAAGCCTTCCCCATGCGGGTGCAGCACTTCTTTACCGATGTCCACAAAGCCAAAACTGAGCTAGGCTGGGCACCCAAATTTGACCTCGTCTCGGGCTTAAAAGACGCCTTTGAGGCCGACTACCAGCCCTCCGGCCGGGCTACTGCCGACATTGACTTCTCCACCGACGACGAAATCCTGGCGTAGCACAGCACCCCGCCCAGCACCCCTAGGTTGACAGAAACATGTTTACAGAAACCTCGTTAGCACAGCCCTCGGTGCTCTTAACCGTAGTCTGCGAGATCACTCTCAAAGACAACATGCTAAAGCTGTACAAAAATCTCAAGGTGCGCGGCTATACGATTTCCTCGTTGGCCGCCGCTGAAGACTGCTATGGCACCACCATGGGCGGCGATGTCGAAAATTCGGTGATTGAGATTAAGGCCCTAGTCTCCAAAGAAATTTCAGATGTGGTCATGCACACGCTGAGACTGCATCGCGGCGATAATCCGGTGATTGTTTACCGTCACGATGTTGAAACCATGCTGGGCTAAGGCATTGGGCTAAGGCATTGCGCTTCAGCAGCCTTCGACTCCGGTGTGAGTAAAGGGCTGCTGAGGTTTGGATTTTAGATTTGGGATTTTAGATTTTGGCGCAGGAAGCGGGGATTTCGCTGCGCCAAAGTTTGGTTTAGTCTGCGCTTCAGCTCGTTTAGACTGCGGTCTCGGTTGCGGGCACGGCAGGGGCAGATTCTGCCGCCGGCTCTACAGGTTCTACAGGTTCTACAGGTGCCACGGGTGCCGCAGACTCTATAGCTTCTGTAGACTCTGCCTGTTCGGGGAGCCCCATCGCCCGCTGATAGACCTTGATATATTCTTTGGCCGATTTCTTCCAGTCAAAGTCTTGGGTCATGCCCCGCTGCTGCAACGCTTGCCACTTGTCGTTGTAGTGGAAGCCTTCCCAGGCCCGCACCAGACAGGTATACAAATCTAGCGGTTCATAGCGGTCAAAGCAGTAGCCCGTACCGCTCGCGGTATTGGGATCGTGGTGGGTGACGGTATCCACCAAGCCGCCCGTGCGCCGCACAATCGGCACGCAGCCATAGTTGAGGGCGATTAGCTGGCTGATGCCGCAAGGTTCAAACCGAGACGGCATCAAAAAGGCGTCTGAGCCCGCATAAATCCGCCGCGACAGGGCATCGTTGTAGAGCAGATAGGCTGACATCCGCCCCGAATAGCGCGAAGAAAGCTGCCAAAGCTGGGTTTCATAGTAGCGATCGCCCGTCCCTAGCACGACAAACTGAGCATCGGTATAGGCCATAAACCGATCGAGGATCTGGAGCACCAAATCTACGCCCTTTTGCTCCACCAACCGCGTCACCATGCCAATCAGAAACGCCTTGGAGTTAATCTCTAGCCCCATTTCTTCCTGGAGGGCAATCTTATTAGCCTTGCGCTTGTCGAGGCTATCGGCCGAAAATTTCTGGGGAATCTGCGGATCGGTGGCCGGGTTAAACGACTCGCGCTCGATGCCATTGAGAATGCCGACGAGCTTGCCGCTAATAAACGACAGCAGCCCTTCTAGGGTTTCACCATAGGCCGCCGTTTGGAT
>DATNOW010000154.1:0-2997 GCA_036703515.1 Chroococcidiopsis sp. | reverse complement strand
AAGTTTATAACATTCCGCTGGCGACGAACCTGGCAACGGCTGAGGCAATCGTTGGCAATTTGGTCAAAAACTACGTGGCCCACCTGATTTTTAACCCGGTGGCCGGGCAGGGCAATGCGCAGCAGGAACTGGCGACAATTTGCAATTTGCTAGAGCCCCACATGACGCTCAAGGTGTCGCAGACAACGCCCGAAGTCACCGCTGAACAGCTTACCGAAGCGGCGATCGCCTCCCAACCCAGTCTGGTGATTGCCTCCGGCGGCGATGGCACAGTATCCGCCGTGGCCAGCAACCTGATCAACACGGGCATTCCCCTCGGCATGATCCCCCGAGGCACGGCCAATGCCTTTGCCTCCGCGCTCAAAATTCCCCTAGCGCTAAACCCCATCCGCAGCGCCTGCGAGGTGATTTTGGCAGGACATACTCGCGTTGTGGATGCGGCCCGCTGTAACGGAGCCGCAATGATTTTGCTGGCGGGCATTGGCTATGAAGCCGAAACCGTCGAAAAGGCCAACCGCGAACTCAAGGATCAGTGGGGCGTGTTGGCCTACCTGATGGCCGGCTGGCAGCAGCTAGACGAGCAAACCCTATTTGAGACCGAAATCGAAATCGAAGATAGCACCCAGCGCTTTCAGGCGGCCGCGATCACCATCGCTAATGCGGCTCCGCTGAGTTCGGTGCTGGCCCAAGGAGCAGGGCAAGTGGTGGTCAACGATGGGCTGCTTGACGTCACCATCGCCACCCATGAAACCAAGTTTCAGGCTATTACGACCATGATTAGCATGCTGGGTTCGGCCTTAGTCAAGCTGAATAATACGCAGCAAAACGTCACCTATTTCAGCGCCAAAAAGATTAAGGTAACAACTGACCCGCCCCAAAAGGTGGTCTTGGATGGCGAGATCATTGGCACCACGCCGGTCGAGTTTGAGAGCCTCCCCGGAGCGCTGACGGTCTTTGCGCCCCCCGAATAACGCTCGAATAATTACAAAAAGCCACACTACAGGCAACGGGGCATCATTCCCGCCCTTCCAGTCGGGTGCGCCGTATGCCCCTGGTCATATTTCAATCCAGCAAGGATTGCCATAGATCCCAGGGGGGTTGCGTTTATATTGATGGAGATCGCCATTCTTTACTCCATCCATGACCGGCTCTTCCCCAACCCCCTGCCTGTGGCAAGTGTCTGCCGCGCCCAATGCTAGCAGCGCTAGCAGCAACCCCAGCGATATCCGCCACACCCTCTCGTGGACAGGCGACAGCACCATTGGTCGCGATCCCCGCTGTCAGATTGTGCTCGACTCGCTGGTGCATGGCGGCGTCTCGCGTCAGCACGTCAAGGTTGGGCCAGCCCCCGATGCCCCCGGCAAATGGCAGGTCTGCGACCTCGGCAGCGCCAACGGCACGTTTGTGAACGGGCAACCGCTCAAAGGTTGTCGCACCTTAGCAGAGGGCGATCGCATCATGCTGGGGCAAAACGGGCCGCAGTTTATCTTTGCCCTGGAGTGGGCCCCGGCCAGCGGCCCACCCTCCCTGCCGCCGCCCCCCCAACCCTACCCGGTGCCGCCCGCCGCCTTTGCCACCACCGATCGCCCCGGCAGCGGGCTGCCCGATTATGGATTAGCCAGTAATAATCCTGGCAGTAATAACCCTGGCAGTTACCCTCCCGGCAACGCCCCCGGCGCAGATGTCACCCTCAGCCAGCTATTCCCGATTATGTCCACCGGGCGCGACCTGCGCCGCAAGGCCTACCTCGTTCCCGGCATTTTGACGGTGTGCTTTGTGGTGCTGATGTTTGTCTCGGTGGGCAATGCGGGCCTGTTTAATCTGGTGCTGGCGTCTTATATTGCCGGTGCCGCTTACTTCTTTGTCTATCAACTGTGCGGCAAAGCCAAACCCTGGTGGCTGCTGGTGGGCACAGGCTTCACCACGATTGTGCTGCTGGTCAGCCCGGTGCTCGACCTGTTCATTTTTGTCTTTCGCGGCATTTTGCCCGGCAATGTCCCCGAAGGCGATAGTTCTAGCAACTTCATCACCGTGCTGGTGCAGATGTTTTTTGGCGCGGGGCTAATGGAAGAATTGCTCAAAGCCGTGCCGGTGCTGATTGTGATGATGATTGGCTTTAAGTTGCGATCGCCCTGGCGAGAACGCATCGGCGTCTGGGAACCCCTCGACGGCATTTTGCTCGGCACCGCTTCAGCGGTAGGCTTTACCCTACTCGAAACCCTAGGGCAGTATGTGCCCAACATCGTCAACGATGTCACCCTCCAAGCCGGAGCCGGAGCGGGCGAACTCGCCGGGCTACAGCTGCTGATCCCCCGGATTCTGGGCTCCATTGCCGGACACATGGCCTACAGCGGCTACCTCGGCTATTTCATCGGCTTGAGCGTCCTCAAACCCAAAAAGCGCTGGCAAATCTTAGGCATCGGCTACGTCACGGCCTCGGCTCTCCACGCCCTGTGGAACTCCAGCGGCATCATCAGCTTTTTGGTCTTAGCGCTGGTGGGGGTGCTGTCCTACGCCTTTTTGTCAGCAGCGATTCTCAAAGCCAGGGTGCTGTCTCCGACGCGATCGCAAAATTTTGCCACCCGCTTCACCAGACTGCCGTAGGAGGCTAGGCTAATCACCATCCCCAAACCTGCTCCCTGCAAGGAACCTGGCAACCTTGAGCGTTTATTTTTATACTGAACTTACAAGCCGCCGTTTAGGGACAACGCTATGCCAACCTATGAAGAGGTTTTCAAGTTAGTCCAATGCCTTTCGCTAACGGATCAAGCCCGATTGCGAGAAGCGCTATCGCTTAATCTCTCTCACTCGGCCGCAGTAGAAGACACCAAAGAAGTGATTTCAGCAGCAGAACTGACAGAAAGCGCAGCCGCACTCCAAGACTACTGGGACGGGCGCGATCCAGGCATAACCCCAGAAGCCTTAAAGCATAGGATTTCCCTTATGTTATGAGTGAATTTTCCATGCGAGATGAGTTCACCCAACCAATAAAAGAAA
>DATNOW010000153.1:0-2928 GCA_036703515.1 Chroococcidiopsis sp. | reverse complement strand
ACTTCACAGGTTGATGTCTTACAGTCTTCTGTCCGGGACGTTGTGCCCGCTGCGGCGACTTTGGGCGCTACCTCTGCCCACATTGCGCGCTTAGATGACCCGGTGGTGCCCATTGGCATCATCACCGAACAGGATATGGTGCAGTTTCAGGCCCTAGAGCTGGATCTGGGCAGGCTGACGGCCCGCGAACTGATGAGTGCGCCGCTGATGACGGCGCGCCCGGATGATTCGCTGTGGAGTGCGCATCAGATGATGCAGCAGTCGCGCATCCGGCGTTTGGTTGTCACCGATGACGACGGTTACTTGCAGGGAATCCTGACCCAAACGACCGTGCTGAATGTGTTAGACCCGGTAGAGCTGTATGTCATCATCGAGAGCCTGCGGCAAACGGTAGATGCCCAAACGATTGAGCTACAGCGCCAGCACTTGCAATATCAGCAGTTGATGCATTCGCTCAGCGACCCTGAATCTCCCGATCGCCCTGAGCTGATTGGGCGGTTGCACAGCGACGGGCGGCTGAGTTTTGTCAACGGCACGATGAGTCGCGCGCTGGGTAAACCGGCTACGGCGCTGATTGGCGATCGCTTTGTGGAGTGGCTATCAGCGCCCACCCCAGTGCCCCTGATCGACATGTTGGCCCAACTGCAACAGCCCGATTCGTCTCTGACCCTCGACCTTGAGGTGGTTTCGCATGCGGGCGATCGCCTCCAGGTACAGTGGACGATCTCCCCTATCCTCGACCACCACGGCCAGATCAGCGAATATCATCTGGTGGGAACCTGTGCAGACTCTGACCCAAAACCCTGGCCCGCAATCGCGCCCATGAGCGATAGCCGCGATCGCCTCCGCTGGGGTGCCTTCACCACCGCCACCGCCACCAACACCACCACCACCGCGCCGCTATGCAATAGCCCCCGCACGGTGGGCGATCGCCTAGCCATGATTACCCTACTGCAGCAAGAAATCGCCCAATGCCACCAGGCCGAAGCTGCGCTGCGGCAAAGCGAAGCCGAGTTTCGCGCCGTAGTTGAAAACTCGCCCGACGTGATCATGCGCCTCGATCGGGCCTTTTGCTACCTCTACGTCAACCCAGCGGTTGAACAGACCTTGGGGCTATCGGCGGCGGCCATGGTGGGTCAACCCTTTGACCATGCGCCCTTTCCACGGCTGCTGCTAGACAACTGGAAAGTCGCCATGGAGCGCGCCTTTACTACGGGGCAAGAGCAAACCCTAGAATACGAAGTGCCTGACCCGGCAGCGACATCGGCGATCGCTCCGTCTTTCCAGCGATCTAAATATTACGTGTCGCGGATTGTGCCAGAGCGGGGCCCCGATCGAGCAGTCAATACCTTATTGGTGATTGCTCGTGACATCACCGCCCGCAAGCAGGCCGAAGAAAGCCTGTATCAACAGTCTCAGCGCGATCGCCTGCTGGCAGAGATCACCCAGCACATTCGCCACTCGCTCAACTTAGAAACCATCTTGACCGTGGCGGCCACCGAGGTCAGCCGTTTGATCCACGCCGATCGGGTGCTGATCTATCGGCTCAATCCTGATTGGAGTGGGGAAATCGCAGCAGAGTGGGTCAGCGCCAGCCGCTTTTCGCTGATCGGGCGCACTTTCTATGACGAGTGTTTTGCAGGCTCCTGCGGCGAATCCTATCGTCAGGGGCGCATTACCGCAATCCACGATACCCAGCGCACGCCGCCCCAAAACTGCTACGGCGATTTTCTGGCCGAGCTCGAAGTGCGGGCCATTTTGGTCGTGCCGATTTTGCAAGACACCAAGCTGTGGGGGCTGTTTATCATGCACTATTGCACCGCTCCCCACGACTGGCAAACCTGGGAAATCGACCTGATGGAACAGCTCACCGCCCAGTCGGCGATCGCCATTCACCAGTCTGAACTCTATCACCGGTTACAGGAAGCCAATTTAGAGCTCCAGCGCCTGGCCTTATTAGACGGGCTCACCCGCGTCGCCAATCGGCGCTGCTTTGATGAACAGCTTGCTAAAGAGTGGCATCGCCTCACCCGTGAGCAGCTGCCGCTATCGGTGATCATGTGCGATGTCGATCAGTTTAAGCAGTTCAACGATATCTATGGGCATTTGGCCGGCGATGAGTGTCTGATTCAAATCTCTCAGGCGCTGCTCAAAGCCTCCCGTCGTCCGGCCGATTTGGTGGCCCGCTATGGCGGTGAAGAATTTGTCTTGATCTTGCCCAATACAGACAGTGCCGGAGCTGCCCAGGTGGCGATCGCCATCCAGCAGCGGTTGGGTGAGCTGAAAATTCCCCACAGCGGCTCGCTGTTGAGTCGCTATGTGACCGTTAGCGTCGGCGTGGCCACGATCGTCCCGCAGCAGGCGATCGCGCCCAAATATCTGATCGATGCCGCCGACCAAGCCCTCTATGAAGCCAAAGGGCTAGGACGCAATACCATCTGTCTGCGTCAGCTCTGAGGCACCGAGGAATGGACTAAGGCATGGCTGTCCAAAATCTGGTGCACCTGGCTGGCGATCGCATCGGGCTGCTCGATCATCGACATATGCCCGCAGTCGGGAATCTCGACCACGTTGTTGCCGCAGGACTGAAACGACGGGTGGAAGCTGGCCAAATGCCGCACATACTGCGGTTCCATGATGTCGTCGTCGGCTCCAGCAATAAAGTGTACCGGCTGAGTCAACCGGGCAATAACCTGGGGAAGCTGATGCACCTCTGCTTCGGTGGTCGAGTCGAGCAAGGCTCCTAAGGCCGCCTCGGGGTGAGCCATGACCAAATCGAGCAGGCGCTTTTTGCCCCACTGCCGGGAGATCGGGCGCGATACATTCATCCGAGTCATCATCAGGTCGATCAGCGGCAGATGGCAGAGCCAGCGGGGGCGAAACTTGACCAACTGCTGCCCTGCCGCCCGAAAGCGCTCAAATTCTTCT
>DATNOW010000152.1:0-2505 GCA_036703515.1 Chroococcidiopsis sp. | reverse complement strand
CGCTCTATCAGCTTAAATACCCGGCTCCGGGTGCGCCCGAACTGGCCGCCCGCGTGATGGCCCTGCTCACCAAAGCTGGCTTTGCCCCCCAAATCGATCGCGATCGCGGCCTCGATCATGGAGCCTGGGAGCCGCTGATGTTAATGTATCCAGAGGCCGATATTCCCGTTACCCAGCTTTCGATTCAGCCGCACCTGGGCACCGCCCACCACGTCCAACTGGGGCGCGCCTTAGCCGCCCTCAAAGACGAAGGCGTGCTGATCGTCGCCAGCGGCACCGCCACCCACAACCTGCGCGCCCTGTCTGCCGACCACAATGCCCCCGTTTTAGACTGGGTGGTCGAATTTGACCAGTGGTTAGCCAAGGCGATCGCCAGCGCAGACCTCGACGCCCTGCTCGACTATCGCCGCCAAGCTCCCCACGCTCGGCAGAGCCATCCCAGCGAAGAACATTTTCTGCCGCTGTTTGTCGCCCTAGGGGCCGGGGGCGATCGCCCCCACGCCACCCAGCTACACAGCAGCTTCCAGCACGGCGCGCTGAGTATGGCCGCCTACGCCTTTGCCGCCTGATATTTTGATCACCCGATTCTGACCCGATGCCCCAAACTCCCACCCACTCCACAGCCCAACTGGTGATTCGCGCCGCCACACCCACCGATGTTCCCACCGTGCTGGGGCTAATCCGGGCGCTGGCCGAGTATGAAAAGCTGCTGCATGAGGTGACCGGCAGTGAGGCGGCGCTTGCCGCCGACCTCTTTGGCGATCGCCCCTTTTGCGAAGCGCTGATTGCCGAGTATGGGGGCGAGTCCGTTGGGTTTGCCCTATTTTTTAGCCACTATGACACTGCCACTGCCCAGCCCGGCCTCTACCTCGAAGACCTGTTTGTGTTGCCCACCTGCCGCGGCCTTGGGGTCGGTAAAGCGCTGCTGCGGCATCTAGGGCAGCAGGCGATAGAGCGCGGTTTGGGGCAACTGGTGTGGAGCGTGCTTGACTGGAACGAACCGGCGATCGCCTTTTATCGGCGGATGGGAGCGGATATTTTTGCCGATACGCGGGTATGTCGCGCTGTCGGTGACTCTCTTGTGGCCCTAGCGGCCCGGTCGAGTGCCCATGTTCGCCCGGCCCGCCCAGGAGACTGGCCAGCGATCGCGGCCTTAGCCCAGGCGGAGGGCATCTGGCCGCAAGATAGCGCCCCAGCCAGCACTGCCATGCGGGCCCAGGCTCACCTGAGTGGCGATCGCCCCCATGCCCAGATGATCGTTTCCGAGCGCGACGGGCAAATCGACGGCATGGCGATTTGGTTTCACAACTATTCCACCTTTTTGACCAAGCCGGGGCTGTATCTCGACCGGGTGTTGACCGGCGCAGGTTTCCCAGAAGCATCGCACCAGACGCGCCAAGCCCTGTTTGCCTACGCTGCCCAGCAGGCTTTGGCACTAGGCTGCGGCCGCCTAGAGTCTCTGGTCAGCCGCGATGATCAAGAAGCGATCGCCCATTATCAGCAGCTTGGCATGGCGGTGATGAGCGACTGGCGGATCTGTCAGGTTACGGGTGCGGCCCTGAGCCGTCTAGCCGAGGCTTGAGCGCTGGCTCGCTACTAATCCTGTGTTAACCCTGCCGCGATCGCCTGGATCACCGCTTGATTTTGAGATGCCGTGCCCACCGTAATCCGCAGCTTATCGGCCAGCCGGGGCTGATCAAAATAGCGCACCAAGATATCTTGCGCCTTGAGCGACTGGTAAAGAGCGGCGGCCGCATTGCGGGGCGGCTGCGTCAACACAAAGTTAGCCTGAGACGGCCACACCCGACAGCCCAACTGCTCTAACCCGGCTGTTAGGATGGCTCGATCGACTTTAACCTGAGCCGCTGTGGCGTTTTTGTAGTCTTGATCGGCGATCGCCGCTGCCCCCATCGCGCAGGCGATCGCATCTACGTTATAGCTATCTTTAACCTTGCCCAACTGCTCTAGCAAAGACGGCTGGGCGATCGCAAACCCCAGCCGCAGCCCGGCTAGAGAATAACCCTTCGACAGCGTCCGCAGCACAATCACGTGGGGATAACGCGCCACCAGCCCCAGCGCATTTTCCTCGGCAAAGTCGGCATAGGCCTCATCAATCACCACCAGCCCCGTTGCCTGACTGACCAAGGTTTCCAGCGTCGCCAGGGGAATCGCCGTGCCCGACGGGCTATTGGGCGAGGCAATCATCGTCACCGTGCCCTGGGCCGCGATCAGCGCCTCTAGGGGAAGCCTGTAATCGTCGTCATAGGGAATTTCCACACACTCCGCCGCCTGGATGCGGGCCAGCACCCGATAGAGCGTGTAGGTTGGTGTTGGATAGACCACCGTGTTGCCAGGCTCCAGACAGGCCCGCACAATCATCGTCAGCAGGTCATCGCTGCCATTACCCACCAGTACCCAGTCGGGCGGCACCCCCAAAGCGCGGCTCACCGCCTGGCGTACAGCCCCCGCCGTTGGGTCAGAATAACGCCGCAGCCAGTCTACCTC
>DATNOW010000151.1:0-4532 GCA_036703515.1 Chroococcidiopsis sp. | reverse complement strand
CAACTGCAAACCCTGGTACATAAAAATGCTGACCGGCACCATCTCTGCCAAAATTTGCGCGCCATTGGGCAGCGATCGCGGTTCACTCGGCCCTGAAGTCGTGGCCGATCGTCGCCCCAGTTGCCAGGCCACATAAATGGGCACGGTAATCGGCAAGATGCCTGTCACGATATTTGGCACAATATTTGGCACGATGGCCGCGCCAATTGGCCACACGGCTTCTAGGCCGCTATCGGGGCATTGAGCCAGTTGCCAATCTGTCCCCTGGATGATGCCGCCTGCTAGCAGCAGCACCCCCCACAGCCAACTCACGGGCGCTGCGGGCGCTGTAGGTACTGAGGGCAATGTGGGCGATGTAGACGCTGTGGGCGCTGTGGGCGCTGTGGGCGATCGCCATGGCTGACCAGTCAGATAAAGGAGCATCAGCAAAAGGGCATCGTAAAACAGCACCCAGCCTGACGGAAGTAAAATATGCATACTTTCACGGGACTTGCGACGCAGTGACAGTGGCTAATGACGGCTAATTGCGGCTCATTGCAGGGGATATTTCGCTCAATTGGGTATTGAGCAAATCCCAGAATGTCCTTCGTTAATTAGCTTCATAAAGCCCATAACCTGCGACACTTTCACATCGATTCCCGTTCCTTGTTCAAATCATTACGAGATATTGAGCTGATCCGTGATGATCGCAGATAGGCATACCGAAAATGCCCCGTTGGAAATACTGCGACACCTACCGCCATGACCGCCATTGCAACAGCCATTGCGATAGAAAGAATGCGTGTGATTGAATAGGCTATGTAGGTATGATTTAAATCACAGTAGAATTGTGATCAATGCAGGCGATCGCTTCAATATCGCCTTTACAGAGCCGCAATAAATGCGCTGCTCAATGCCCAAAAGCCTTTCCACGTAGGCAGTGCAGCAGACAGTGCGAGAGATTAATTTTGCCCTACATGCCCTTCATTTCAGAATATATATTCAGACCATAAAATGCGGAAAACTGCTGTAGTCTGAATAACAATTCAGGCTTTATTTATCTAAGAGCAGGTAAACACAAAGCTAAGATAACGATTCACAAAAATTTTTCGATTCTTCAGAAAATCTACTGATTAGGTCGGTAAGTATACCTGGAGGGTACATGCCTTGATAGGTAGTGATTTACCTCTCATCAGGCAGGATGGGTGCGATTCGGATGATTGCGAATGTTCAGTAGTTTCAACCTAACATTCGCTCCTGCGAAAGACACATCATCAAGTGACACAAGGGAATGCATCTCACCAAACGAAAACCTCCATGCTTAAATCACGCCTCCAACAGCAGAAAACTGCTTCCAAAGCGGTTCTGTTGAGGGCTTTGAGACTGCTCTTTTGGATTTAGTCGCAGTTCAGCAACTCTTTAGTATTGATTGGCTCTATCTACGGTGGGACAACCATGAGTATTCACTCTTCTGCAAATCGCCCAAGCAAAATCGCACAACGCTGCCGTTTAACCAGTGTTAGTCCGGCTTCAAACGCCCGCTTGGGATCTCGCAGTCAAAAGCAGTGGCAGCCAAAGCAGCATCGCCTCGTGGCTAAACCCGTGGCCCGAAAAAGTGCTACAAACAGCATCCAGTCTGCGCTCAGTGCAGCGGCATCCGACTTAAGCTCACTCCAGTTGGGGCAATCGGAATGGGATATTCAACTCCGTCAGCGCGCCTTGGCTGCAGCTCAAGATGGCAACTACGAAGAAGCGATCGCCCTATTTAGCCAACTGCTCAAGCGCAACCCCGATAGTGCCCATGACTATAACAATCGCGGTTTAGCCTATTTTCAAAGCGGACAATTAGAGCAAGCGATCGCCGACTACGATCGGGCGTTAGATCTCAACCCTTGCTTAGATAGCGTTTACAATAACCGAGCTAACTACTACGCATCCCAAGGACGCTTCCTGGATGCCATCCTCGACTACGACTTGGCTATTGAACTCAATCCGGGCAACGTCCGCGCTTGGATTAATCAAGGCATTACTTTCCGCGATGTCCAGATGTATGAGCAAGCGATCGAGTGCTTTGAGCTAGCGCTGTGCTTCAACCAGCTAGAAGGGCATGTATACGCTGAGCGTGGTCGCACCTATCACCTCTGGGGTGATTGGAACTATGCCCTAGCCGACTACGATCGCGCCCTCAGCCATCTGACGATGAATGAAGTGACTAGCCTATCTTCAACGCGCCTCCGCAGTCAGATCAAGCGCTGGCAAAATGAACTTCTGCAAAACTCCGGGCTGTAGTCGCTAGCTCTATAGTTTGGACAAAAGTCTGACCAAAAGCTCTATAGCTTAGCCAAACTCAAAATTAGGACTCCTAAAATTAAGGCTCCAAGGATCTGTACCACTCACGCAGTGGATGGTGCAGATCCTTGGAGTTTTAATCGTTAGACTCGATTAAACCCGATTAAACGGCGATCGCCTCTTTGCGATTGGCTGTCTCATTAGGGTCTAGTCGTCTAGTCGTGGCCTAGTGATCGTCTATGAGTGGTCTGGTGGTCGTTTAATCGATCGAAATCGACGTGGGGCCGTTGCCACGACCGTTGTTGCCATCGGTAGAGGTGCTGGCACTAGAGACCGTGCCCGTCTGCTTATCAAGCCAGCTCTTGACCGGATCATCCGTCAGGCTAAGACGCAACAGACCCGAGACAAAACCGCCCAAGAAAGCAACCGGATGGCCGGTGAGTTGGTTCAACACGGGTGAAAATTCGTCAAAAAACATAGCTTAAGAACCCTTTCTAGATCGGCTGCGATCGCTCATCATCCTAGCGATTTATCCTAGCGCAATTTACATCGGCTCCTCGGGGATCTGAGCAATATCCCAAGGATAGGCGCGAATCAGACGCGAATTAAAACCAAAGGGCCGCGGGCAGCTACGCCGCAGACACTCCATCCAGCCAAAATCATCGCCCAAAATCATCGCCCAAGATCATCGCACTGACTAGCCCGCAATGTGCCCATCTGTGGGTATGATTGAGCCAGATTCAGCCCAGTTGCCGAGAGTCTAGATTTGGCGTTCTGCACTGGTGTTCTGCATAGGCGTTCTGCACTGGCATTCTGCATAGGCGTTCTGCAAAATTAATCATGGTAGCAACTGTTATTACGATCAATACGATCATTGCCATACTTTGCCTGGCCGCGGCCGTTTGGGTGTGGCGCTTGAGACGGGTGCTGGGCAAGGTCGCCGATGCTTTAACCCTATATGAACGCAATACCCATCGAGTGCTAGATGGTGCGCCAGCTTATATTTTGAGCGGGCAGCGGAGTACGTCCCACTTGCGCCAGCAAATTCAGCAGCTCGATCGGCAGTTGGCCACTGTGCGCCGGGTCACGGAAATCCTCAGCCTGATACGGCTGCTTTGGCTGCGCCAAAATCCTCTAGCACGGCGATCGCCCAAACCCTACATCCGGGTCAGCTCAAAGGGCGTATAACCGGGGCGATGACGCCCGCGCCCAGCTTCCACAGCAAATCCTTATCATCGGCCCATAGCGAGTAATAAGAATCTTTAACCTGTTTTTGATGTGAGCCGATATGATCATGCAATAGTAAGGGTTTTGAGTCGCTCCTCGGTTGCAGATAATGGGTGAACTTTAGGACGTAACACATGGCAGACAATCGTTCGGGATCGTCAGGTTTGTTTTTGGGAGGAATGGTCATCGGCGCTGCCGTAGGGGCCGTTGCTGGGCTGTTGTTTGCCCCCCGTTCTGGGCGCGAAACCCGGCAGTTTTTGAAAAAATCAGCGGATGCCCTGCCCGAACTGGCAGAAGACCTGACCACTAGCGTTCAGCTCCAAGCCGATCGATTTTCTGAAACCACACTGCGCAATTGGGATGGCACGCTAACGCGCCTGCGGGAAGCGATCGCCGCTGGGGTGGATGCGAGTCAGCGCGATCGCCAAGCGACGACGGCCTCCGAAGTGCGAATGCCTTCGGAATCCCATTCCACTTCTGCACGTGATTTGTAGGCTGAATAGCTGTGGGTGACCCCATCTTTTGGCTGGGACTGTCTATTTTGCTGGTTGCGGTCAGTTTGACCGCAGTCCTGGTTGTGGCATTGCCTGCCCTGCGCGAACTCGCCAGGGCAGCGCGCAGTGCTGAAAAATTGTTTGATACGCTCAGCCGCGAGCTGCCGCCTACCCTCGAAGCCATCCGGCTGACGGGGATGGAAATCAGCGACTTGACCGATGAGATGAGTGACGGTGTCCAAAGCGCCAGTCGCGTGGTCAAACAGGTTGATCGCAGCCTCAAAACGGCTAAAAAGCAGGCCAAGAAGGCCCAAGTGACGACCCGCAGCTTAGTGGTTGGGTTTCAGGCCGCGTGGCGGGTGTTTAACCGCCCAGCGTCGCCAAGCCCAACTCCAGAGCAACTGCCAGCGGGCGATCGCCCCCCGGTGGATTACAGCTACGAGCAGCGCAAGAATCGCCAATCTGACAGTCGCCAGCCTGAAAATCGCCAGCCGGATAGTCGCCAATCCGATCTCTACGACAGCGATCGCGGCTATGCCTACT